>JBBQBU010000326.1:0-6837 GCA_038318015.1 Chloroflexota bacterium
CCAGGGTCCGGAACGCGGCAAGCCGAAACTGTTTCAGAGTCTCCCATGCTGCTGGGGTTTGCATAACATCAGCATAGAGCTCCGTCCAGTTCCTCGTCGACCCGCTTCCTCCTGGGCCTCATTTTGTCCAAACTAGAGTGATATTGCCGTGGAAGTTATTTCCGCGAACGACCTGTACACTGAGGTCGATGAGAAGGTTGCGGAGTGGCTGGAGTACGGCACCGTCGTCGTCTTTGTGGTCAACCCGCGCCGCCGCACCGTCGCCGTGCATCGCCTGGGTCAGCCAGTCATCATCCTGGGCGTGGGCGACGTGCTTTCCGCTGAGGACGTGGTGCCGGGCTGGAGTCTCTCCGTGCAGCGGCTGTTCGCCCCGTCGTAGCCCGCGACCGTCATGGCGTCTGAGGCCCGCCCGGTGACGGCACCGGGCTATCATGCCGCACGACGACGATGTGGGAGGGCGATGCCGTGGCAACAGGCCAGGTGACAGCCTCGAATGTGCGCGGGAGTGGCCGCGATGTGCCGCTGCGATTCGGCTGGCGGCTGCCGATGTGGGATCCGTTCGGGGCGCAGGCGACGACCTGGCTACCGGCCGTCCGGGCGAATCTGGCGGCGTTGCGCGGCAAGTACGACTCGGTCTGGCTGTCCGACCATTTCGTGCCGGGCACCCGCTGGATGCCGCCCGAGCCGGATACCCTCGAATGCTGGACGGCCACCGTCCACTTCTCGGCGCAGTTTCCGGAGTACCAGTACGGCCAGATCGTGATGGGCAACAATTACCGCCAGCCATCGCTGCTGGCGAAGGCCGCATCCACGATGCAGGTCTTGACCGGCGGCAAGCTGATCCTCGGCATCGGGGCGGGCTGGATGGAGAGCGAATACCGGATGTACGGCTACGAGATGCCGCGCCCGGCTATCCGCATCCAGCAGCTTGACGAGGCCTGCCAGATTTTCCGCAAAATGTGGACGGAGTCGCCGGCCAGTTTCCAGGGGCGGCACTATACGCTGGACGAGGCGTACGCGAACCCGCTGCCGAACCCGATTCCACCCATCTGCATCGGGGGCAGCGGCGAGCAACTGACCATGCGCGTGATCGCGAAGCACGCCGACATGTGGGAGTCTGGCAGCCAGCCCCTCCCTGAGTACCAGCGCAAGACGAACGTGCTGGCCGAGCATTGCGACGCCGTGGGCCGCGACCCGTCATCCATCCTGCACGTCTGGCAGTGTCAGGTGGTGTCGCTGGCTGACAGCGAAGCGGAGGCGCGGGCCATCGCGGAGCAGAACCCGCTCTACCACCACTCCACTGAGGACAACCGGCTGGTCGGCACGCCCGAACAGGTCATTGAGAAGCTCGAAGCGCGCATGGCGATTGGCGTGCGGCACATCATCGTACGGTTCATGGACTTTCCGCAGACGGACATGGCGCTGCGGTTCGCGACGGAGGTTGCACCGGCCTTGCGCCGCCGCCACGGCAACTAGCGGCCCTCACCCCCGACCCCTCTCCCGAGTGCGGGTGGCGGGGGCGTCGGCAGGACCGTCGCGTGCGGGAGAGGACCGTCGCGTGCGGGTGGCGGGGGTCAGGCCATCGGGACGCGCGGGGGGCCGACGCCGGCTTCCAGGTCGATCAACGCCAGCCCCGTTTCGTCGTCGTGGGTGCGGCGCAGATGCTTCGGCGACTCGGTCAGGATCACCTCAAGCGTCGGCCAGACCGTCGCCTCCATGATGTGCCCGCCCCGCGCCGCGCCCTCCGACGTACCCACGACCACATGCGCGTGAATCTCGGGCTTGCCGTCCTTTGATGCGATGTCCCCGATCAGCGACAACACCTCAACTTGCTCGCGGATAGGGATCTTCTTGTAATCGCGGCGGTCACGGTCAAAGTAGCCGAGCGTCGCGTCGCTGAACGCCCCGATGGCGGTAAAGTGCGCTGCGTCGAGATGGCGTTCTGCCGCAAATGACTTGAGTGTGGAGATCACCTCGTCGCCCTTGTCGAAGATCAGCACATAGGTCTGTTCGCCAGCATCATTCAGCAGTCTGCTCTGCATGGTGGCCCTACCCGATGGTGAACGTGCGAACGGCCACGGCAGCCGGCCGCCAGCCCCACCCTCGCAAGGTCCGCGCCGGTGTTACTCCGACGCGACCGAGAGCTTACGCCTCCGGCTCGGTCAGGCCGACCATATCCAGCAGCCGCAGCGCATTGGTGGACCGCGCGATGCCCTCGCGGATGCGGTAGTCGAACGACATGCGCGCGCCGTCCGGCCCGTCCTCATCCACCAGTTCCGTCAGGTGGATGGCCTGCGCTGTCATGGCGAGGTCTGGGGCGTCCGCAAGTGTCAGGTCGTGCGTGGACACCGCCCCGATGGCCCGGCAGCGCAGCAGCAGCCGAATCACCCGCCGCGCCGCAATCTGGCGCTCGGCGGTGTTCGTCCCCTGGAGAATCTCGTCAAGGAGGTAGAGGATGCGCGGCGGCTCGGCAGCAGACTGATCCGCCGTGCCGTCTCCCGTGGCACCGAACGGGCCGGCTTCATGGGCGGCGTTCACGACATCGCGCAGTCGCTCAAGCTCGGCCATGAAGAACGAGACGCCGCGCTCCAGCGAATCCGAAATCCGCATCGCCGTCCAGATATCGAGCGGCGGCAGGCGAAAGACCGTCGCGCAGACCGGCCCGCCGGCCTGCGCCAGCACGGTGTTCGCCCCGAGCGCCCGCAGCAGCGTGCTCTTGCCGGACATGTTCGAACCGGTCACCAGCAGGAACGAGCCGGCCGGCCCGAGCGTCAGATCGTTGGTGACGCGCTGCTCGCCGCGCAAGAGCGGGTGCCCCAGCCCCTGCGCCTCAATGGCTGAGGCTTGCGGATTGAGGTTCGGCAGGGTCCAGTCGGGGTTGTCGTGGCGCAGCCGAGCCAGCGCCGCCAGCGCCTCGGCTTCGCCCAGCGCCGTCAGCCAGCCGCGCGCGCGCCCGCCAGACCGCGCCTGCCAGCCCTCCAGCAGGTGCAGCACATGGACGTTCCACAACGTCGTCAGCTCGATCAACGGATAGACCATCGACGATGCCGGCTGCGCCACTTGCATGATCTTGTACAGCCGTCGAATCTCGGTGGCGGCCGTCTCCCCCTCGACGCGCAAGGCCGCCTGCACCCGCTTGAGCGCCGGTGCCGCGAACGACGGCCCCGCGAGATGCTCCAGCGTGTCGGCGTACGCCCCGAGCGCCCCCGCGAAGTACCGCACCTGATTGAGCCGCCCAACTGCCGTCCCGACCAACTGCCACCCGAGCAGCAGGTTGACCAGGATCGGGGCGATCCAGAGCGGCCATGCCACCCACTCGCCCATCCAGGCAATCAGCAGCACCCAGAAGAGGACTGGCGAGATGCGCGCGCCCAACAGCAGCGCCTGCCGCGCGGGCAGGAACCGCTCGGACTCGGCCCAGGCCAGGAACGGCTCGGGGTCCGGCGATGGGGTTCCGGTGGCGCGGCCCCGCCAGACCAGTTCTTCGCGCCACTCGGCCAGCGGCGCAAGCTCCGAGACGGCAGCCTGCCGCTCGCGGACGGTCGCCAGCCCTGCCTGCTCGTGCAGACCGGCGTGTGGCGTGCCGGCCGCCAGCAGCCAGCCCCGCAAGGTGCTCTCGCCCAGGCGCGTGCCGGTCGATTCCAACAGGTGCAGCAGCGAGCCGTGCCCCACGATATCAAGGTCGTTCGCGTACGGGTGCAGCGCGCCGGCCGCCCCCTCGTGGCGCAGGGGCAACGTCTTCCAGTCACGGGCGATCCGCAGCAGCGCCTCCTCCGCGAGGTCCGCCAGCCCCGACAGGTGCCGGCGGCGGCGCTCGACGCGGCGGTAGCGGCGCACCTGGACCGCGAACGCAACGGTCAGGGCGGCGGCGGCCAGCCACAGGCCGTAGGACAGCGGCGACTCGGCAAAGATGGCCCAGGTACCGGCCACGGCCAGCCCCAGAAAGAGCACCAACCGCACATTGGCGAGCTTCGCGGCGCGAATTGCAAGGTCAGAAGCCTCGGCGCGGAAGCGGTCGCGGCGGTCCTCGTACCAGCCGGCGACGGCGTCGGGGCGGTCGGCCGGGGCCGGCACCGGCGTGGGTGATGATCCTGGCATTGGCGAATCTGGTGAGTCAATCACGCGGGAATCGTACCGGACGGGGGACGTTCCAGCCCCAGATACCGGAGGGACGTCCGTCCTCCAAGCACCTGACGACGCCCCCTCACCCCCCAACCCCCTCTCCCGCAAGCAGGAGAGGAGGAGTAAAGCGGGGGCGGTGGCGAGCCGAAGCCGCCTACGCATCAGCCCAGAAGGAAGCGGGAAACAGGACTTGCATTTCAACTCCAATAGATTATAATAGAGGTAGATCGAAATGCAGACGGCAGGCGTGGCTGTCGTGATCCTGACTGTGGAGGCTTCGGCTGATGGCACGCGCGAGCGGCAGCGACGTAGATCTCGGGAGCGGCGGCAACAGCGCAAGCGAGCTATCCGGTGTGGCAGATCGCCTTGCCCGCGCCGCCGCACCGGTCGCGGTCTTCGGCGCCCTCGGCGGCGCGCCCGCCGAGCAGTTGGCCCAGTTGCGGCGCAGCTACCGACAGCTTGCCCTCAGCGTCCACCCGGACCGCCACAGCGACGCTCTGCTCGCGCAGCGCGCGTTTGCCGCGCTGCACCGGCACTACTTGCTGGCACAACAGCAGGTACAGGCGGGCCAGTACGGACGGCCTGCCCCTGCGGCACCGCCATCATCGGCCATCACAATCAGCACCCGGCGCAACACCTACGTCGTCGGCGCGCCGTTGGCCGCGGGCGACCTTGCGAGCCTGTACGCCTGCACGGTCGCGCCCAAGGCGCAGCCCACGACGGGCGCACACCCCGTCACCGCTCCGGCTGCTCCGCGCGACGCCATCCTGAAGGTTGCGCGGGACGCCGGCGACAACGACCTGCTGGAGAACGAGGTCGCCACGTTGCGGCACCTCGCGAACCCGACCGGCCCCACCGCCGTGCCGGCCTACATCCCGCGCGTGCTGGACGCGTTCACCTACCGCGACGAGGCCGGCACGGCGCGGCAGGCGGCCGTCTTCCCGCTGGTCGAGACGGAGACCGGGCCGCTCGCCGCGACGCAGTGGTTCACGCTGCGTGAGGTCCGCGAACAGTACCCCGCTGGCGTCGATCCCCGACAGATGGCCTGGATCTGGCGTCGGCTGCTGATCGCGCTAGGATACGCCCACGACCTTGCCGTCATCCACGGCGGCGTGCTGCCGTCACACATCCTCATCCAACCCGAAGCCCACGGCCTGTTGCTGGTGGACTGGTGCGCCAGCGTGCGCCGGTCCGGGCAGAGAGGCCGCTCGGGCCAGGGCGACACGCACATCCCGTTCATCAGCGCGGAGTACGAGGCGTGGTACCCCGCCGCCGTCCTGGCGAAGGCCACCGCCGCGCCGGCCGTCGATATCGCGATGGCGCTGCGCTGCATGGCCTACCTGCTCGGCGGCAAGCCGCTGACGGGCTGGTTGCCACCGACCGTGCCAGCGCCGATCCGGACCCACCTCACGGCCGCCCTCCACACCAGCCAGCACGACGCCTGGCTGCTCTACCACGACTTCTCCACCTTGCTTGCCGATCTCTGGGGGAAGCGCGCGTTCATCCCCTTCACGATGCCGGCACGTCGATGAGATCAGGCAGCAGGCTACCGATCCCCTGACCCCCGAGACGACTCGGGACACAGCAGAAGGAGGCTCATCATGGGAAGCGGCTACTTCGACCCCGGCGCCTGGGACGACCACCTGCGCGACAAGGCGGCGACCGGGCGCAGCACGTTCGACTACTCTGACACGCAGCAGCCCGGCCAGCGCACGGTGCACGCCGACCTGGACCCGCGCTGGCGCAATGTGTTCGGCCAGAAGATCCGCGAGAGCCTTGACAGCGACGAGCACCCGGACTCCACGCCGATTGTCGTCGTTCTCGACGTGACCGGCACCATGAGCAACGTGGTCGGCGCGATCCACTCCAGCCTGAAGAACCTCTATACCCTCTTGCTCTCGAAGGGGTACGTGAAAGACCCGCAGGTCATGTTCATGGCGATTGGCGACTCGTCCATGACCGACGGCCGGATGTGCGACGAGGTGCCGCTCCAGGTCGGGCAGTTCGAGAGCGACATCCGCGCCGCGCTCCAGCTTGAGCAGATGGTCATTGAGGGCGGCGGCGGCGGCCAGAAGCGCGAGTCGTACCAGAACGCCGCCTACTTCCTGACCGCGCACACCAAGCACGACGCCTGGGCGCGCCGCAAGAAGAAGGGGTACGTGTTCTTCATCGGGGACGAGTTGGCGTGGCCGCACGTCGAACCTGACGAGATCTTCGCGCTGATGGGCGACTCCCTGCCAGCGCCGATCTCCTCAGAGCAGGTGTTCGCCCGCGTGCAGTTGCGGTACGAGACGTTCTTCATCCTGCCAGACGGCGCGAACTATGGCGGCGACCGGCAAGTGCTCGGTTACTGGCGCACGTTGCTTGGCGAGAACGTGCTTCAGCTTTCCGAGCCGAACGGGGCCGCCGAACTGATCGCCATCACCATCGGCACCCGCGAGGAGGTCATCGACTTGGACGAAGGGATGCAGCATCTCGTTGACCTGGGCGTAGATAAATCCGTGCGGCGGGCCGTCGGGAAGGCGCTGGCGAAGCAGTCTGGCCGTGGGCTGGCGCGAATCGCCGGCACGCTGCCGGGCCTCGGCGGCGACGGCGGCGGACGCATGCGCCGCCTCTGACGCCGGCCCTCACCCCGGCTCTCGGGGAAGCGGCCCTCACCCCGGCTCTCGGGGAAGCGGCCCTCACCCCGGCTCTCGGGGGAGCGGCCCTCACCCC
>JBBQBU010000327.1:0-6813 GCA_038318015.1 Chloroflexota bacterium
GAGTTGCGAAGATGCACATTAAGCGAGCGAAGGCTGCGCGAATCTAACGAAATGGGATGTCCAGAGGGTCTGAACGGTCGGTAATGCGGGCCAACCTGACCCGCACCGGAAAACTCTACCCTGCCGGATTGAGCAGATACCCCGCCGCCTGTCTGTGATGTCACATTGACCTGGCGGTCCCTGCCGGCTACGATCAGCCCGCAGCAGCGCACCGTGCCGGTGACGCCGTTGGCGACGACGCAGGAGGTACGAGGATGGCCCGACCAGCAGGCCAGCCGGTCGCGATTGTCACGGGGGGCGCGCGCGGTATCGGGCGGGCCATCGGCGAGGCGCTGGCAGCCGACGGCTACGCCATCGCCCTGGTGGACCTGAACGGTGAGGCCGCCGAAGCGACCGCCCGCGAGCTGGCGGCGGCCGGCACCACCGCCGTCGCCTATCAGGCTGATGTCCGCGACTACGCCCGCGCGCAGGAGATCGTTGCCGACCTGATCGGCCGCTTCGGCCGGGTAGACGCGCTTATCAACAACGCTGGCGTCACGTCGCCCACCCCGTTCCCTGAGCTGACCGAAGCCGCCTGGGATCTGGTGATCGGGGTCCATCTGAAGGGGTCGTTCAACTGGTCGCACGCCGTCGCGCCGCACATGCTGGCGGCCGGCTGGGGTCGGATCATCTGCATCTCGTCGATGAACGCCAAGACCGGCGGCGCGTTCCCAGCGGTCAGCAAGACGGCGTACGCTGCCGCCAAAGCCGGGATGCTCGGCTTGATCCGCGGGTTGGCCCGCGACCTTGCACCGGCCGTCACCGCCAACGCCGTCTGCCCAGGCTTGATCCGCACCGAGTTGTCAGCGGCGATGTGGGCCGGCCCCCAGGCAGAAGCCGTCGTTGCCTCGATCCCCGCTGGGCGGCTCGGGCTGCCGGAGGACATCGCGAACGCCGTGGCGTTCCTGGTATCCGAGCGCGCGGACTACATCAGTGGTGAGGCGCTCGACGTGAACGGCGCGGTCTACATCGACTGATGACGGAGCACCAGCCGAGTGAGACGGGACGGCTTGACCTTTTCTGGAATCAGGCGTATACGGTCGATAGCATCACCGACCTCCTGGTCCAACACGGCTTTCGGGTGCTCGGCGTCTGGGCCGACCAGACGGGCACGTCCGTCACCCCGGACGCGCCGGCCCTCGGGGTCGTCGCCGAGCGAATCTAGCCAGCTTGTGCGACCAGCATCCTCGGCCAGCGAGTGAACTCCGCGCCACATGACTGGCACGCGGCACCCGTTCGCAAGCATACTGCCGCCGCTCCTCGCTGGCCCCGTGCCAGCGCGATCACGCAGCTACCGCCACACTCGCGTACCGTTCGCGCACATGCCGCAACCAGGCCGAGTCACAGCCACGCCTGACCACCCATCATTCCGTGACACCGTACGGTCGGTGGGCGCGTGCCCACCCGACCTCGCAACAAGGGGGAATGCGCTGATGGATGTCGCTGATCGTTCGCAACGCCGCCGGATTGCGTCCCGACGTGGGACCGACGCGGGCACTCACCGCCACGGCCGGGGAAGCCACGGCCGCCAGCGTGTCCGCGCGCTGGCCGTCACCCTGACGCTGGCCTTCGTCGGGCTGCTGCTGTCGCCGGCCCTGCTCCCGCCGCCTGCTGCAAGCGCCTTCGGCACCATCAATCAGGCCGGGCAGCGCGCCGAGCATGAGCGGATCACGCGGGCGGCGCTCGGTTGCCCGGCTGGCGGCCCCCGGCCCGGTGACTGCTTCGAGGCGAACTCACTGGACCAGTTGGCCGGCCAGGAAGGGACGTTCGGAGCGGTCGGTGCGCCTGACAGCGACGGGCAAGTGCTTGAGTCGAGCGCCCACTGTGACGACGCCGACTTCCTGAACGCGCCGGGCTACCCGCAAAGTCGGGCTGCCGCGACCGCCGCGCTCCAGAGCTGCATCGACCGCATGCGCGGCGAGTTCCGGACCGGCATCGGTGCCGCCGCCGGCCTCGTCGATGCTGACGGCACCCCCAGCGTCGAAGACGTGGTGCTGGTGACGCCGTGCGTGTTCACCGGCGGCGTGGCCGGCCGCGCAAAGTGCAACACCTTCCAGCATCTCGGGCGGGTGCTGCACGGCGCACAGGATTTCTACTCGCACAGCAACTGGACCGACGACGCCGACACCGGCCAGCCCATCGGCATCAACAACCCGCCAGGGCTGAACCTGCCCGCCCCCAGCCCGCTCCTCGACCTCACCAGCACCGGCCCGATCACCCCGCCCGAGAACCTCAGCACCGGCTTCTTCAAGGCCGGCGGCGACGCCTGCCCTGGCACAGACGGCCGCATCACCCACGCCTGCCTGAACAAGGATAAGGTGCTGATTGAACTGGGCGACGGCTTCGCGCTGGGCGGGGTGCCCGTTGCAGGCGTTAGCAACATCAGCGACCCGCAGACGCCGCGCGGGCAGGTCGGTATCAATGCGACGAAGGCTGTCGTTGCATCTATCTTCGAGACGCGCCGCCAGTGGGCGTTCTTCCGCCGGGCGCTGGTGGCGACGTACGGCCTCGACCGCGCCGCCTTGATGATCGGCGCGCTGACCAGAGACACGCCCTTGGACGGCCTGGTGTCGCCGGCCGACATGTCGGAACTGCTCGAATTGCCAGGGCTGATTCCCGGTGGCCCAGGCTCGCCCGGCGGCCCAGGCGGCCCCGGCGTTCCTGGACCGGCCGGTGTGCCGGGCCTCCCGAACCTGCCGGGGCTGCCCGGCCCGGGGCTGCCGGGCTTGCCGGGTCGCCCCTGACCGAACCCGTATGCTGGGGCAGCCCAACCGGCTGCCCCAGCATCACGATCCTGCCTGTCTGCTACGATGCGGCGCGGACTGGCGCGCGCTGTCTTCTGCGCCCGCCAGGTCCCCAGCAGCGACAGCAGGGAGAGCGGCAACATGGCGAACGACGGCGGGCAGCCCTCGACGGCCCCGAGCGACCGGTTGCAGATCGGGCTGATGATGCGGAGCGGCGACCACCTCGTGCCGGGGGCCGGGCGCGTCGTGCCGTGGACCGAGCTGAAAGAGATCGCGGTTGCAGCCGAAGAAGTCGGCGTGGACACGCTGTTCGCGCCGGACCACCTCATTTTCCGCAAGCACGGCGCCTTCGACATCCCCGCAGGTGAGTCGCGCGGCTGCTGGGAGGTCTGGACGCTCCTCAGCGCCCTGGCGAGCATCACCAGCCGGGTCACGCTCGGGCCGTTCGTCGCCTGCACAGGCTTCCGCGAGCCGGCGTTGCTTGCGAAGATGGCCGATACACTGGACGAGGTGAGCGGCGGGCGGGTGCTGCTCGGGCTGGGCGCGGGGTACCACGAGCCTGAGTACACGGCGTTCGGCTACCCGTTCGACCACCTCGCCAGTCGCTTCGAGGAAGCGTTGCAGATCATCCTGCCGCTGCTGCGCGGCGAGACGGTCACATTCCACGGCACCTACTACACCGTGACCGACTGCGTGCTGCATCCGCACGGCCCGCGCCCCGGCGGCCCCCCCATCTGGATCGGCGCGAAGCAGCCCCGCATGATGCGCCTGATCGCAAAGTACGCCGACGCCTACAACGCCGTCGGCCACACCGGCCCGGAATCCGTCGCCGGCCCGTTCGCGATGCTGGATGAGGCCTGCGAAGCTGTTGGCCGCGACCCGAGCACGATCCAGAAGACCATCGCATCGTTCGTGGCGTACCCCGGTGCCGACCGTGATCCCGGCGGCGTCCACCCGACCTCGATCAGCGGGACGCCCGAGGAAGTGGCGCTACGGTTCCAGGCGCTTCATCAGGCCGGCGTGCAGCACATCACCCTGTTCGCCAGTCCGTGGGGTGTCAAGAGCGTGGAGCAGCTTGGCGAGACGATCAAGCACCTGCGCGCACTGGGCATCTAGCCGGCGGATTTCGACCGCATCCCTGACGATCAGGGGCACAACAGGTCACACCCGGCGTACTGGACGGGCCGGCCACAGGAGGAATCCGCGCTATGACCACGCCACACTGGCTCTCAGCGGCGGCTGATGCCGTGCAGCGGCAGGCCGCCGCGTTCATCAAGGAGAACGCCCTGCCCGGTGCCGTCGTAGGCATCGTGGCGGGCGGCGAGCCGAACGCGGCGCTGGCCTGGAGCGAGGGCTTCGGCTGGGGCGGCGGCACGTCCGAGGCGTCCGAGACCGGCGGCCCCGCCCTGGACGCTGACACTCTGTTCCGTGTGGCCTCCATCACCAAGACGTTCACGGCGACAGCCCTGGTGCAGCTACGCGACGCCGGCAAGCTGCACCTCGACGATCCGCTGGTACAGCACGTCCCCGAGTTCGCGGCGGTGACGAACCCGTTCGGCCCCGTCGAAGACGTGACGCTGCGACGCGTGGCCTCGCACTCGTCCGGCCTGGTGGGCGAGCCGCCGCTCGACCACTGGATCTCGCTGCGCTTCCCGACCCGCGCCGAATGGCTGGCGTCACTGCCGGGCGTGCGCGTGGCGATCCCGCCGGGGTCGGCGTTCAAGTACTCGAACCTGGGGTACACCCTGCTGGGCGAGGTCATCGAGCGCATCACCGGGCAGGCGTACGTCGCGTACATGCACGACGAGGTCTTCGCGCCGCTCGGCCTCACCTCGACCGTCTACGAGCTAACAGATGGCCTGCGCCCACGTGCGGCGGCCGGGCACATGGCCCATCCGTACGAGGACGACGCCGAGGTCGCGCCGCCCTCCCCGCTCAACGGCATGGCTGCAGCCGGCCAACTCTGGACGACCGTCCGCGACCTGAGCCGCTGGATATCGGCACACCTGCGCGCGACGCTTGACGCGAACGACGGCGTGGATGCATCGTCGCCGGGCGGCCGGCTGCTGCTGGCCCCGCGCTCGCTGTACGAGATGCAGCAGGCGTGTTACGTCGAGCCGGGTTGGGTCGGAGGGTACGGCTTCGGCTGGCGGATCATCCGACGAGGCGACCGGGTCTACCACGGACACGGCGGCAGCGTTCCCGGCTACCGTTCACAGATCCTCTTCGACGCCGCGCTGAAGGTCGGCATCGTCGTGCTGATCGACGGCGTGGGCGCAGCCGACGCGCTGGCAACCTCGCTGATGGACTCGCTGGCCGACCAGGTCCAGGCCGCCGACACGCCCCGTGTGCCCAGCCGGCCGACACCGACGCCAGCGGCCTATCGGCCCTTCTTAGGGCAGTACCACATGCGCCACGTTGGCGACGCCACATTCCGCATCGAGTACCGGTCCGGCAGCCTGCGCCTGGACGATGGCGGCGCATCGCCGTTCCCTGGCGCACCGCCAACGACCCTGGAACCGACCGCCGAACCCACGGTCTTCGTGGTGCGTGGCGGACGATACGCCGGTGAGACACTGACGTTCAGGGTCGCTGACAATGGCCGGGTGATGGGCTTCCGCGCTTCGGGCTTCGACTTCATCCACCTACAGTAGTCACCGCACGTTGCGGGCGTACCAGCGTCACGCCCCCTACCAGTCGCGCCGCTCACCACTGGAGCAGCACGCCGAAGAAGTCTTCGCGGCTGGTTGTCAGGCGCTCGTACATGCCGGCCGCCTCGTCGCCGGGGATGCGATGGCTGATGAGCGGCTCGATCTGCAACGAGCCGTCCGCGATCAGCCGCAGCGCCAAGTCCCGATTGTTCTTGGTCGTCCAGCGGTTGCCGGGCGTCTCGTGCGGCGGGTGCGCGTCCACGTGCGCCCCAATCATCGTGATGCCCTTCTTGTGGACATCCCCGTATGGGTCAAAGCCGTCCACCAGCCCGCGCGTCGAGCCGAGCAGCACCATCCGGCCGCCAAACCGCACCCGCCCGAGCGCCGCGTTGAACGCCGCCGGCGCGCCAGTTGCTTCAAAGATCACGTCGAAGTCAGACGCGCCCATCAGGCCAACAAGCTGTACGTCGGCATCGTCGGCCACCGGGTCCAGGCCAGCCGTCGCGCCGCACCGCTGGGCCAACGCGCGCCGCGCTTCGATCATGTCGATGGCGACGGTCGGGCGTGCCCCACACAGGCGGCTCATCTGGAGCGCCAGTTGCCCGATCAACCCGGCCCCAACGACCCCGACGCGCTCGCCAAGCTCGATGTGGCCCATCCGCACGGCGTTCATCACGATGGTCAGCAGCGTGGACATGGCAGCATGGTCGAACGACACGCCGTCCGGGATGCGGCTGAACCGCGATGCATCCACGACGGCCGCCGAGCCGTGCGGCCCCCAGCCACACACCCGGTCGCCGGGCACGAAGCCCGCCACGCCGTCCCCCACCGCCTTGACGACCCCGGCCAGCGAGTAGCCCGGATAGTACGGATTGTCGCGCCAGTCGGCCTTGTCGGCCGAGTGGAAGACCGTCATGCCGCGGAAGTTGGCGATCTCGGTGCCCGCCGAGATCAAGGTGGTCCGCGTCTCAACCAGGAGGGTGCCCGGCGGCGGGGCGTCCGAGAGTTCACAGCTTTCAAGCTCCATCGCCAGCGGCGCGAAGGCAACCAGTCGGAGAGCGCGCATCGCCATCTGCTCCTCGTCGATCATGTGGGACGGTCACGGGGGAGGATGCGGCACGGACGCCACATCACAGGCATCAGTGTGTAGGATCTTCAGCATGTGTGATGATCTATAAGACGGTGCTACCCGAGTGGCCCTGCGAGATCGGGGCCACGATGCCGTCGCAGGCGGCCACAAGGTCCGTGATCCGCGCCTCAAGCGTACGGTCCGGGCGGCCCGCGCCGCAGTAGACCACGTCGAGCTCTGCCACGGCCAACGCATCGAAGACGGTCCGCGTCTGCCCGTTCGGCGGCAGCGGCCCGACGCCGCCCAGCGG
>JBBQBU010000328.1:0-6796 GCA_038318015.1 Chloroflexota bacterium
GCACACCCGCTTCGAGGCATCCCCGCAGGCCGGTACTGGCCAGATCCCCGTGGTGCGAATGAGCAGCACGACGGCGATCAAGAGCGGCCAGAGCACCAACTACATGCCGGTGTTCGAGATCGTCGCCTGGGTCGACCGGCCGCCCGTGCTCGGCGAGCGGATGGTGGCCATACCTGGCCGCGCTCAATTCACCACACCGGTGCCCGCCAGCGTGCCGGTGCCGCCACCGGCGCCGCGGCCGGTCGTGCAGCAGCATGTCCAGACGGCGCCGCAGGCAATTGCGGCAACGGCCTATGCGCCGCAAGCCCCGATTGCCCAGCCTGTCCCGCCCGCGCGGGCGACGGTGCTGGTCGACGACGACTTGCCCTTCTGAGCAGACGGCGGTCGCCCGGCCGCCGACTCCCTCCTTCCCATCGCATGCCTCCCTCGCCGCTTCCGCGGCGAGAGGGGGACCTGCGTCCACCCCACCACCCATGGAGACCACGAACCATGCCCGACAACACGCCTGCTCCATCGCCGTCTGATGGCACGCCTGGTCGCTCCGCGGCGCCGCCGGACAGCACCCTTGCCTGGGCCCGCTTCTATGCCGGGCTCGGTTGGTCCGTCGTCCCGGTGCGCCCCGGCGAGAAGATCCCCGCCGTGCCGTGGTCCGGCTTCCAGCGGGCACGCCCGTCGATGGCGCAGCTCGACGACTGGTTCACCGTCGGCGGCTACGGCATCGGCATCGTCACCGGCGCGGTCTCCGGCATTTTCGTGCTCGACTTCGACGGTGAGGCCGGCCAGGAACTGCTGGCGCGGCTGGAACGCGAGCACGGCCCGCTGCCGGTCACGCCGAACGCGCTGACGCCCGGTGGCGGCGTGCATATCATCTTCCAGCATCCCGGCACGCCGGTGCCGACCCGCAAGAATCTGCAGCCCGGCTTGGATGTGCGCGGCGATGGCGGATTCATCGTGGCGCACCCCTCCGTGCACAGGAATGGCCGCCGCTATGAGTGGGACGCCGATGCCCACCCCGAAGATGTGGCCATCGCCGCGGCACCGGAGTGGGTGCTGGACCTGGCGTGTGGCGCGGCAAATGGCGCAACCACCGCGACCGGGACCGGCGCCGATCGTGCCTCGGCCATCGTGCACACGGTCCAGCCGGGTCCGCTGGGCCTGCCGACCATCGTCATTGCCGATGGCCGCGAAAGCTACATGCGCGACACCATCCTCGCGGTGCTGCGCGCAATGCGCGATCGCCTCGGCCGCTCCCCTGACGCGGACGAACTCTTCGCCGAGGTCTGGCCGCAGTACAGCCGCAAGGTCGACCTGACCCGCCCCGGTCGCGGTGCCGACGGAGTCATGGCGAAAATCCGTTATACCCTGCGCCGCGTCGATACCGGCGCTGTGGCGGCCCTCCAGCCGCTTGCCTGGTCGCCCGGTGCATCTCCTGCGGCCGGCGCGCAAACGCCGCCTACGGCCTGCCCCCTCGTGTTCCCGACCCTGGACATCGCGGCCCTCTCCACCATGCCGCCGGTCGAGTGGCTGATCGAAGATATCATCACCGCCGACGGCTTCGGCATCACCTACGGCCCGCCCGCCAGCCTGAAGTCGTTCCTGCTCATCTCCTGGGCGCTGCACATCGCCAGCGGCACGCCTTGGCTTGGCCACAAGGTGCGCCAGGGCGCCGTGCTCTACGTCGCCGGCGAGGGCGTGCGCGGCATGGGTCGCCGCGTCCGCGCCTGGATGCGCCACCACGGCTTGGACGGGGTCGACTTGCCCTTCCGACTGCTGCCGGCCAGCGTCAACCTCAACGACCCCGAGCAGCTCGCCCGCCTGGTCCGCACCGCCGTCGCCACCGCCGACGCGGAAGGCACGCCGATCGCCCTGGTGGTGATCGACACCGTCGCCCGCGCCATCCCCGGCGCCGACGAGAACAGCGCCCAGGACATGGGGCGGTTCGTCGCCGCCATCGAGCACATCAAGGCCCAGGTCGCCTGCCATGTGCACGGCGTGCACCACAGCGGCAAGGACCCCGATCGTGGCGCGCGCGGCTCGTCGGCCCTGCTCGGCGCCGTAGACACCATGATCCGCGTCATCCGCGAGGAGGACCAGGTCACCGTCGAGGTCGAGAAGCAGAAGGACGATGACGAGGCCAAGCCGATCGCCCTGCAGATCGAGCGCGTCGACCTGTCGCATGGTCTGATCGTCGAGCAGTCCCTCGTCCTGGTGCCGGGGACACCGCCAGCGGTCACGCCGCCAAGGCCGACACTGTCGGGCGATGCGCTCGACAAGCTGCGCCTCGAGGTGGCCGGCATCGTCCGCCCCGGAGGCCGGATGATCATGGCCAGGCTCGCGGAGGCATTGGGCTGGACCCGCGGCCGTAGCTACGACCGCCTCAACGACGCCGTACCGCTCGCCCCAGGCGGGGTCGACGTTGACTGGCACGGCACAAGGGTCCGCCTGTGGCGCACCCGTACCGGGACCGCCGCGAAGAGCCCTGTGGAGGTGGTCTGTGCCGAGCTCTGAGCCCCGCCGCAACCCGGCCATTCTGTTCCCGCCCCTCGTGACGAGGGGCATGTTCCGACGTTTCCAGAGGGGATGCGGAATTGCGGAATACCGCAGAACTCCGCCGTTTCTGCACCCGCATTCCGATGTTCCGGCAACCCCTTCGCGGAACTTGAGTGTTTTACTGCATTTCCGCTGTTCCCCCCTACGGGGGGCGATCGTTCGAGGAACACGCCCCCTCGTGGGGGGCGGCGTCCCCGTGGTGACGGCATGACGGCACGTGCCACGAAGGGGGCCGGACGGCTTGTCGTCGGCTTCACCGACAACCGAATGGCGGTCATCGAGCACGACCGCATCATGGCCTCGGTGCTGTCGGTGGACGAGGCAGCGCGGGCGGCGGAGCGGCGCTGGGGCGTCGGCCGGCTGCTGCGCCTGGTCAGCCCGGCGACGCTGCTGCGCTTCCGCCAGGCCCACGTGCTGTGGACCGCCGCCTACAGCCACCGGCGCGACGCGACCGAGACCGAGCGCACCAGCGCCATGATGGTCCGCGCCTGGCACGCGCTGGAAGCCGAGGCAACGGCGGCGGGCCATGCGCCGCTGGCGCCGACGGTGTGGGAAGGCCGCACCGAGGACGGGCGGGTGCTGGTCATCACCCGCACCAGCGAGGAGGCGCTGGCGATCGCTGGCACGCCGGACGACCGCGCCCGCACCATCTGGACCGTCGACGAGTTGGCCCGCTGCGTCGCGATGTTCGAGCAGATCAGCGACATCAAGCGCAGCTTCCCCGGCGCCATCATCACCGCCGTCACGCCGCGCCACCCTGGCTTCGCCGCCGACTGGGCGACCAGCGACCCGCTGCTCGACGTGCTGCACGACGATCCGCTGACACCCGGTGATGCGCCAGGAGGAGTTTACCGCGCGCCACAGGGCCGCCCACCGCCACTGACACCGCCCGAGGCGGGCGACGACGGCGAGCTCCGCCAAGACCTGCGCCGTCGTTGCCCTGACCACACCGTTCCCCCTCTCAGGAGATCACCATGGCTCTCGCGACTCTGATCGCGCCCGACGCGCATGCAAGCCCGGCCATCATATTGCCCGTATCGCCGCCCGTGCTGGTCGGCACGCCCGCCGTGCTGGCGCTGGATCTCGGCACCGCCACCGGGTGGGCACTGCGCACCCGCGACGATCACATCACCTCCGGCACGCTGGCATTCCGCAACGACCGCTGGGAAGGCGGCGGCATGCGCTTCCTGCGCTTCCGCCAGTGGCTCACCGAGACCAAGCACCTCGCCAGCGGTCTCGACCGCGTCGTCTACGAGCAGGTGCGCCGCCACCTCGGCACTGACAGCGCCCACGCTTATGGCGGCTGGCTCGCCATCCTCACCGCCTGGTGCGAGCACCACGCCATCCCCTACGAGGGCGTCCCGGTCGGCACCATCAAGCGCTTCGCCACGGGACGCGGCAACGCTGACAAGGCCGCCATGGTCGCTGCCATGCAGGCGCGCGGCTTCCATCCCGCCGATGACAACGAGGCCGACGCCCTGGCCCTGCTGCTGTGGGCCACCACCGACCAGGGAGGCCGCGCATGACGCTCCCCGGCGCCCCGCAGCCGCCGCGGTCGTGCCTCGACCGCATCCGCAGTGCGACCGATCCCGCCGTCATCGACGCGATGCGGCGGCGCGCCTGGCACGAGCACGGCGTCGCCGCGCTGGCCATTGCCGACATCACCGACCCCTGGCTGCGCCAGGCGATCACCAACGAGGCCGCGCGTCGCTGGGGACCGCGGCAGGGAGCACAGCACCATGGCCAGTAAGCGCAAGACCGTCGGCACCACCCCGCGCGAGGACCTGTCCAAGCCGTCCCTGTGGCGCCGACAACATGGCGGCATCGGCCCTGCCATGCGCGACGCCGACCCGCACACCGGCACGCCGGTGCAGCATCATCGCGCCGTCGACACATTGGGACTGATGCTCGACCACGGCTCCATCACGTCGGAGATGCACGAGGCCGGCTGCATCTTCCGGACCCAGTTCCGTTCGGCATCGCTGGACGGCATGCGCACGACGCAGCTGATCCGCATGCCGCGTGGCCATGGCGACACCGAGACGGAGCGCCAGGTCGGCGCCCGACACAAGGTCGCGGCGGCGCTGGACGCGGTGGGCGGCATGAACAGCCCCAGCGGCTCATGCCTTTGGCACGTGGTCGGGCTGGAATGTTCGATCCGCGAATGGGCACTGCGGCAGGGATGGAACGGCAGGCCGATCGCACCGCAGCAGGGCCAGGGCATCGTGGTCGCGGCGCTGGGGATGCTGGCGGCGCATTACGGGCTGGTGTCACGACCGCGTGCTGCATGAAGCACCACTCAATCACCAAAGAAAAATGCACGAACGGTAGCAGAGCGTAGAACAGCGAAAGACTGTCGTGTTGCACCCAATAACTCAGATGGCGTATGGTCATCCTGCATCAAAGAGCTATCACCACCGAGCGGATAACCAGCCACTGCGACAACTGAGCCACCTGCATCGATCTCATGGTTCCTTCCTGGGCCGGATCGATGCGGGGGGCAAGCGCGCGATAGCTCGCTAGCGACAGGCCGAAAAGTTGGTTGTCGGGTTTCCGGACACTTACGCGCCGAGTAGCCAAGCCCTTGATTCGGCTCCCCTTTCGCTCTCGACGCTACTGCCGGGCCTGCGAACCACCGCATGGTGACTGATAGCAACCGCCAGTTGCCACCCGCGGACGCCAACACATCTCGCGGGGGGCCGGTTGCCATGTCCGAGCACACGCCTTCCGCCCGCGAACTCGCCCGCCGCATTGGCATCTCGCACACCGCGATCCAGAAGGCTGAACGCACTGGCCGCATCGCGCGTGAGCCGGATGGCACATGGGACGTCGCGAAGGCACGCCGGCATCTGGTGGAAACGGCGCTGCCGGGACGCTCGCCCCTGGCGCCGCCTGCAGACGCCTCGCCGTTCGCCCGGCTCAAGGTGGCGCTGCTGGCGTTGAACGTGGAGAGCCGGCGCCTGGCGCTGGATCGGGAGAAGGGGCGGCTGATGGACGTCGCGGTGGTCGATGCACGGGTCGATGAGATTGCCGGCGCCATGCGCGATGCGCTGCTGAACTGGCCGGCGCGGGTGTCCGGCCTGATCGCCGCGGATATCGGCGTGGACCCGCACCTGGTGCAGACGGTGCTGCAGCAACATGTCAGCGATCTGCTGACCGAGGCGGCGGATCGGTTCGATCCATCTGAAGTAGACGCCACCACGGCACCGTAGCCGGTATCGGTCACGATGTGATCGGCTGGTGCCGAACAAAGTAATCATTCTGCGTTCAATCTGACTTGGCTCAAGCCCGGCACAGCGCTAAGTGTCCATCACGCGCAGGGGACAAGCCTCGCCAGGCAGGAGATCGGACGATGAGCAGCACCCGCACCCCGAAGGACAACGACGCCGCACTGGCTGCCTTCATCGCCGGCAAGGCGGAGATCGACGGCCTGCTCGCCCGCATCCAGGCGGCCAGCGTCGACCATTTCGGTACCGAGCCAGAGGCCGTGACCTGGGGCCATGCCGGCAGCCTGGGCTTTGTCACCGAGCGCCTGAAGGAAATCGCCGAGTTCCTTCGCGTCTGACGCGCCGCCCTCCACCACCGCCTCGCCAGGGTTCCGCCCGGCGGGGTTCGGGCTGGTAGCAGGCGCCCGATGGTCGGGCACCGCACCATGGAGACCCCGATGAACATTTCTCCCGCCGCCACCATCGTCCTGACCCGCGCCGCCGAGCGCCCCGACTGTCGCCTCGAATTCCACCGCAAGCTGCCGACCGGTGGCCGCCACAAGATGATCGACGCCCTGCTGCGCGATGGCCTGATCGCCGAGACACAGGGCGACTATCGCCTCAGCGATGGCGCTACGCTCTTCGAGGACTCCACCACCGGCCTGATGCTGACCACCCTGGCGCTCACCGACGCCGGCTTCCGCGCCGTGAGCCTCGAGCCGCCCGGCACTGGCGCCGACGTTGCGCCCACGGCGTCCGACGCGGCGGCGGTAGCACAGGAAGCCATGGCGGTGGCCGACGCGCTGGAAGCCGCCCACATCGCGCGCGTGCCCGCCGCCCGCACCAACCTGCGCGACGCCGCTGCGGCGGTCCTGGAGGAGTGGGACGACCGGGACAACCAGCAGTATGGCCTGCCAGAGGCGATCGAGCGCTTGCGCGCGGCTCTTGCCGCCAAGCCCGGCCGCCCCGCCCGCGAGCCCGGCACGCCACGCAAGCCGCGCGAGGGAACCAAGCAGGAGGCGGTGCTGAACCTGCTCCGC
>JBBQBU010000329.1:0-6785 GCA_038318015.1 Chloroflexota bacterium
GACCACCTGTCGCGGCTTCTGGGACGTGGCCGCGTTGTCGAGGTAGATCAACGGCTTGTCGCGAACCATACGTTTGAGGATCGGGAAGTCCTCGCGGATAGCAGCCACATCAAGCGGGTTGTTGCCCGCACCATCCCGAGCGGGGGTGCTACTCATAGTACTCAGCCTTTACCTGCACAGGGCACACAGGTCGCCCACCTGCGCCCGTTAGTCAACCTGAATCTGGATCTCGCCGCCCTCAATGCGGACGGGATAGACCTTGACCGGAACGATAGCCGGCATACACGTCGCACGACCGCTGGTGACATCGAATCGGGCACCATGGCGCGGACACTCTATCTCATTACCGTCGAGTTCAGCCTGATCGAATGATGCACCATCGTGGGTGCACACATCGGCGATGCAATGGATTGCATCGCCGACGTTGCAGACGGCGAGGCGGGTGCGGCCGTTCTGGACGATGCGTACCTGCCCGGCGGCCAGATCATCTGCCCGGCCGGCTGTTACCCAATTTGCCATGCGTCTGCGCCCCCCGGAACCTCGTTCGCCCCAACCGTGCGGCCGAGCTTCCGCTGGACCGTTCGCCAGACACTATTACGGATCGCCGGCACAGGAATCTTCGCCAGCACCTCGTCGAAGAACGCTTCGACTACGATCCGGCGCGCTTCGTCGGGCGGGATGCCGCGGCTCTGGAGGTAAAAGATGATCTCTGGGTCCAGCGGCCCGACCGTCGCACCGTGGGCGCAGCGGACCACGTCGCTGTTCAGGATCTCAAGGCGCGGGTCAGACTCGGCCTTCGAGTGGTCGCTGAGCAACAGGTTGCGGTTTTCGAGATTCGAGTCGGTCCGCAACGAGGTCTTGTTGACACGAATCAAGCCCTGGAAGTTCGAGCTTGACGCATCCCCAAGCGCGGCCTTGAAGTTTGAGTTGCTGCGGGTATCGTTACCGACGTGATCCTGCAACACTTGGTGGTCGAACTGCTGGTCGCCACTGCCGAAGATCAGCCCGACAAGGTCTGTCTCCGCACCCTGACTGGTCAGTTCAGCGTCAACTTCGGCGCGGTGAATCTGCCCGCCGACGGCCACAAACAGCCAGTCCAGCCGCGAGTCGCGACCGATCTCCGACTGCAATCGGTTGAAGTGCCATGTCTTGGCGTTCCACTCTTGCAGGTTGGCGTACCGCACCTGCGCGCCCTGTCCGGTCACGATCTCGACAGTGCCGGATGCCAGCGATTCACCGGCCGATTCGTCCGACACGTAGTCTTCGACCACCGTCACCTGGGTCGCTTGATCGGCAATCACTAGCGACCGGAAGAAGGACGGCGCGCCCGTCGTCGAAGTGACGCGGTGCAGAATCGGCTGCTCGATGGTCACGCCAGGCGGCACGTGCAGGAACAAGCCGTCTTCCCAGAGGGCAGCGGCCAGTGCAACGAACGTGCTTTCTTCGCCGGTCACGAGCCGCCCGAGGTGCCGCTCAACCAGAGCCGGCCGCTCGGCCAGCGCCTGCCGCAACGACGTCAGGATAACGCCCTTGCGCTCCAGGTCGGCGGACAGGGTCCGCTCGACAACCGTACCGTCCTCAATCCGAAGCTGGCCGGCCACGCCCGACAGGCTCTCGGCAAGCTCGCTATGGGCGGCTGCACCGCGTGCCATAGGGCGCTGGTTGACCAGCTTGTCAACGTCCAGGCCGCCCAGGTCGATGCGCCGCCAGCCTTCTGTCGACTTTGTCGGCAGCGGCAGGGCGCGCGCCAACGACCACGCGGCTAGACGCTGCTGCGTGAGCCATCCCGGCTCGCCACGCGAGTGCGAGGTCTGTTCGATAGACTCGGCGGTGACGACATCTCCCACCGCCGGAGTCTCCAATTCCGTCTGTGTCACGACTCTATTTGCCTTTCGCGGAGTAGACAGGAGTCAGCAAGCCAGGAGACAGGAGCGCATTCCGCCATGTCGGACAGGTGGCGCAACACACGTTTCGTGCGCCGCGCCACCTACCCGCCGGCCAGTACAGGTACCGGCTCCTGACTACTCGGCGTCAGCCGATAGCGCCTTCCATCTGAAGCTGGAGCAGGCGGTTCAACTCGACCGCGTACTCCATCGGCAGTTCCTTCGTGAACGCCTCAAAGAAGCCGTTCACGATCATCGTCTTCGCCGCAACCTCATCAAGGCCGCGGCTCATCAGGTAGAACAACTGCTCATCGCTGATCTTGCTGACCGACGCCTCGTGCTCAATGCTCACCTGATCCTCGTCGATCTCAATCGACGGGTAGGTGTCCGAGCGCGAAATCTCGTCCAGCATCAGGGCGTCGCAGCGCACGAACGACTTGACGTTCTCCGCGCCCTTGTGCACCTTCAGCAGACCACGGTAGCTCGTCCGGCCGCCGCCCTTGCTGATCGACTTTGACGTGACCGTCGAGGTCGTGTTGGGGGCAATGTGGACGATCTTCGCGCCGGCGTCCTGGTGCTGGCCGGCCGTCGCGAACGCCACGGAGATCACGTCACCCTTGGCACCCTCACCCATCAGGTAGATGCCGGGGTACTTCATCGTGACCTTCGAGCCGAGGTTGCCGTCAACCCACTCAACCACCGCGTTCTCGTAGGCCACGGCCCGCTTGGTCACGAGGTTATAGACGTTGTTCGACCAGTTCTGAATCGTGGTGTAGCGGATGTGCGCGCCGCGCATCGCGATCAACTCGACTACGGCCGAATGCAACGAGTCGCTGCTGTACGTCGGGGCCGTGCAGCCCTCAATGTAGTGGACCGAGGAGTCCTCGTCGGCAATGATGAGCGTCCGCTCAAACTGGCCCATGTTCTCGGTGTTGATCCGGAAGTAGGCCTGCAGCGGAATCTCAACCTTGACGCCCTTCGGAACGTAGATGAAGCTACCGCCGCTCCATACCGCGCTGTTGAGCGCGGAGAACTTGTTGTCGGCCGGCGGGATCACCGTCGCGAAGTACTTCTTCACAATCTCGGGATGCTCGCGCAGCGCAGAGTCCATGTCCAGGAACATGACGCCCTGCTTTTCAAGGTCCTCGCGGATGTTGTGGTAGACGACTTCTGACTCGTACTGAGCCGAGACGCCTGCCAGGAACTTCCGCTCTGCCTCGGGGATGCCGAGCTTGTCGAAGGTGTCCTTGATGTAGGCCGGGACATCGTCCCAGTCCTTCTCGGTCTTCTCCGACGACTTCACGTAATAGTGGATGTTGTCGAAGTCGATGCCCGAGAGGTCAGCCCCCCAGGTCGGCATCGGCTTTCGCAGGAAGACCTCGTGGGCCTTCAGGCGGAACTGGAGCATCCACTCCGGCTCGCCCTTCATCTCGGAAATCTGCTGAACCTGCTCGCGGGTCAGGCCGCGCCCCGACTTGTACTTATAGTCTTCAACGTCATGAAAACCGTACTGGTAGTCGGTCGCGCCCGGCTGCATGAGATCCTGTGGCTTGACAGCCATGATGTTAGGCCTCCCGGCCAGCGCCAACGGCGTGCTTTTGATCTATCTCGCGGATGATCGGGTCGTAGCCCTCAGCTTCAAGCTGTTCGACCAGCTCGTAGCCGCCAGACTTGACAATCTGGCCTGCCACCAGCACGTGCACGAACTGCGGCTTGATGTAGTTCAGCAACCGCTGATAGTGCGTGATGACCAGCACACCCATCTCAGGCGTGTGGATCGCATTCACACCCTCGGCCACGATCCGGAGTGCGTCAATGTCCAGGCCGGAGTCGGTTTCGTCCATGACGGCGATCTTCGGCTTTAGCAGCGCCATCTGGAGTACCTCGGCGCGCTTCTTCTCGCCGCCCGACAGCCCGTCATTGACGTACCGTGCCGCAAACGACGGGTCCATCTTCAGGAGCTTCATCTTGTCCATGATCTCCTTGCGGAAGGCACCAGCGGTCAGGCTCGGCCCGTGGACCGCCCGCGTCGCTGCCCGCAAGAAGTTGCCCAGGCTCACACCAGGGATCGCCACGGGGTACTGGAACGCCAGGAACAGGCCCATGCGCGCCCGCTGGTCCACGGTCAGCGCCAGGACATCCTGCCCCTGGAAGAGCACCCGCCCGCTGGTCACGGTGTACTTCGGGTGTCCCATCAGGGCGTTCGCCAGGGTGCTCTTCCCGGAGCCGTTCGGCCCCATCAGGGCATGAATCTCGCCCTGCTGAACCACGAGGTTGACGCCTCGCAGAATCGGCTTACCGTCGATCGAGACATGTAGGTCGTCGATCAGAAACGTTGGCTGCGGCATACTCATGGTGTCTTCAGGCACCCTTCCCTCACGGTGGCTCGCGCCCCGGTAATCATCTCGACGGCGATCAGGTCAGACCGCGACCCTACTACCGATTCACTTCGAAGGTCGCTCAGCGTCGTGGAGTCCAGCACGGCAGCAACGCTCCGCTGCACGCGCTCCCAGACCGAGCGAGAAGGACAGCCCGCCTCGCGCTCACACGAGTGCGGAAGGTAATCGTCAGCGGTGCATTCAACCGGGGCGATCGGCCCCTCCAGGACGCGGTACACCTGGCCCACCGTGATCTCATCAGGTGGCCGTGTCAGCCGGTAGCCGCCGTGCAGACCTCGTACCCCTTCGACCAGCCCAGCCCGCCGTAGCTCGCCAATCAACTGCTCGAGGTACGCCTGCGGCAACAGTTCCGTGCGCGAGATCTCGGCGAGCGACAACAACCCCTGGCCGTGAACACGCGCAAGCTCGGTCATCGCCCTGAGGCCGTAGTGTGCTCGAGTCGATACCTTCACCGCGCGCCTACCTTCTGGCCGGTCGGCCAACCAATCCCGCCCACGGCTCCCATGCTCTCGGGGTCCGGTATCGGACGGTCATGAGCCTGCCGTGAAAATCCTACCTCTACGGTCGGAATTCTACTGGGTTGCTCCCAGAGCCGTCAAGGACGGGTGGCACCAACTCGAGAGCAAAGGTCGCGGAACGCGGCGCGGCCGCGGCCTGATGGCCCTTCAGGACGCCAGAACGGCGGGACCGCTCGCCCAATGGCTGCGTGTCCCGCCGTCATGTGCTGATCGCCTCAATGCTCACGTGGACAGGATGAAGTGCGTGTTGCCGCCGTCTCCGTCAGCAGATGCTTACTGTTTGCGCGGACTGCTCAAGACGGGCGTACGAGTACCGGACGACGCGATGTGGCCGTCGTCCTGAACCCCCAGGTCGATGATGTTGCTGGGGCGCAGGCGGTCGGCCGGCCGTTCCTGGCCGAGGTCTGGGGAGCTTGGACCACGGATAGCAAGCCGTCCCTTGCGGACAACCATGATCTGACAGCCTCCTCTTGAACGAGGTCGTAGGTGCTGACGATGCGGTGTGGTCAGCCAGGCCCATTCTAGGACCGGCCACGGACGCACTCGCGCACCAGCGCGCTACGGTTCCGTCACGTCGCACCAGCGTGACAAAAGCGCGGCGCTCGTCCACTGGGAGCAGTGGGCGGGAACATTGGGTGAAACCTGAACAGGTTCTTAACCTTTCCCCATACTTTCTTGGCATTTTCTTTGCGTTTCCTTCGTATCGTGAAGATAGGAGCAGTGTGCTCCCTGAGAGGACGAAGCGAAATGGCCGTCGCAACCTTCCCGCGCCAGACCTGGACCACCTCCGGTGCATCGCGCGCACTCGAAGGCTGGCTCGGTTCGCTGCGCTATGTTGCGACGCCGCTTGGCCGCGATCCGCGCCTTGATCTCCTGCGCGGCTTCTGCGTCTTTGCGATGATCGTCGATCACATCGGCGGCTCATCGTGGCTGTACTACCTGACCGGCGGCAACCGTGGACCTATCACTGCTGCCGAAGGTTTCGTGTTCCTGTCTGGCCTCGTGCTCGGCATGGTGTCGCGCAAGCGCGTGTCTCGCGACGGCCTGAAGGCTGCCGCCCGCGCCACGCTGCACCGCGCCCGCACCCTCTACGGCCTGACGGTCGTTTTGACCGTGATCTTTCTGGCCCTGACCGCCGCCACCAACCTGGTCCTCTGGGTAGACCGCGAGCAGTTGGGCGAGATCGCAAGTTGGCCGGCGTTGCTGGCATCGGTGGCTCTGATTCGCTTCACCTGGCACGGCACCGATATCCTAGCGCTCTACGCGCTGCTGCTCCTGTGTGCGCCGGTCGCCCTCTGGCTGATGGCGTCTGGGCGACCGTGGCACCTGCTGGTGGGCTCGGTTACGCTTTGGCTGGCGTACCAGTTTGCGCCTGAGCGGATTGTCGTCCCCTGGACTATCGAGCACGCCTCAACGTTTCCGTTCGCAGCATGGCAGTTGCTCTTCGTGGCGGCGCTGGCCCTGGGCTACTACCGCGCGGAAGTGACGGCCTGGTTCTCGCAAGAGGCCGCCCGCCCGAACACCGGCCGCTCGTTCCGCCTGGGTCTGGGCGTGGCGGCCTGTGGTCTGCTGCTCTTGGGTGCCGCCCTGAGCACCGGGCAGGCCTACGCGATGGGCACGAACTTGCACGCGCTCGCCACGTCGGACCTGTTCGACAAGTCCAGCCTCGGCCTGGGTCGCCTCGCCGTCTTTGCCAGCGTAGCACTGGTCGTCTATGCGGGCCTGACCGCCTTCTGGCAGCCGATCAACCGCGCCGTCGGCTGGCTACTGGTCCCGCTCGGGCAAGCCTCGCTCTACGCCTACGCCGTCCACCTGTTCCTGATCCTGGTGGCCTACAACGTCCCGCCGTACGTCGGCAGCGACCAGGCTGGCTGGGAACTGCACAACACCATCGGCCAGTTGTTCCTGGTGCTGGTGGTCTGGGCGATGGTAAAGCGCAAGGTGCTGTTCTCGCTGATCCCGCGCTGACGGGAGCGCCGGGCGAT
>JBBQBU010000330.1:0-6776 GCA_038318015.1 Chloroflexota bacterium
ACATCGACCAGGACCGCGACGATCTGACGCTCGCAACCGGGATCGGTCGTCACCTCGTCTGGATCCGCGAGCATCCGGACGCAGCCCATGCACTCGCCGTGCGTTCGCACCGCATCTTCCGCGATCAGTTCAGCCTGGACGTGCTGCTGCCGAATGTGATCGCCCTACACGAGCGGGTACAAGCGGAGCGCGAAGCAAGTGAGTCGGGTGTTCAAGATCCGCTGCTTGCGCGGGTCAGCATCGTCTTGCCCTGCTTCGGCGCCTCAGCGGCGGCTCTGCGTCGCTCGCTTGACAGCCTGCTGCAACAGGGTGCATGTACGTTCGACGTGTATGTCATCCTGGCACAAAATGCTTCGCCCTCGCCGTTCGCATCGGTCCTGCACGCGTACAAGGAACACTTTGAGAACCTCAGCCTGACACAGCCACCGGTACCCTGGCAGTCAACGGCGGTGCTCGACGCCCTGGGCCGCTGCATTGGTGACTTCATCGCCGTACTGCCCGCTGGAGACACCTGGCTGCCCGGTCACGTCAGGTCCATGTTGCGCGTCGTGAGCGATGTGCCTGGGCGACGGCTGGCGCGTGCCGGAGCCATCGTGCAACACGCGCAAGCGTACGCAACACGAGGTGGCAACGAGGATCATCGGCGGCTGCTGCCGTTTCCGTTCACTGCGCTGCACGACGACCCCGTCACCGACGCGTTGCAGACGCCGATTGGCTCGCTGCTGTTTCATCGCACGCTCGTCGGCAGTCGCATGCTGACCGATCCGAAGCTCGGGAGTGCCTACGGGCCGCACTTGATCCTGGTGTTGTTGGAGCAGGAAGCACCGGTCTCCACCATGCGGGCCACCACGCTCCACGAAGAACCACTTCTGACCGATCCGCATCACTCCGGCCGGTCCGCAGCGCAGGACATCGTGCGGCTACGGTCGCGCTTCGTCGGTCGCGTGTTCCCGGTAGCTCCGCGCATGGTGGAGCTTGAAACGTTACAGAGCCTTGTCGAGCGTGGCGAAACGCGCCGCCAGCTTGATACGGGCCGCCTTGTGCGCCGGGACGGCGTCGCCGAGTATCGGATTCCAGCCGCCTTCGAGCGGCTCATTGGCCCAGAATCGTCCTGGGAGCCGGTGGTCCTGCCGCTGTCGCGCGACGCGCTGACGCTGTCCGCCCAATCCCGCTGGGTGCGGGATGACGCGGGGCTGCCGCTGGTGGTGGTGCCGCCAGCCGCGCCCTGGGCCGACGGCCTTGTCTGGCGGATTGTCTTTCCGGAAGAACGTCCCTACGTCGTACGCATCACCTGCCGAGTCGAGAGCGGCACTGCCGGGTTCGGCGTCCTGTCCGCGCCGTACCAGCAGCTTGCGTATCGGGTGTTTGCGTCCAACCAGGGCACGGTAGCCGTCATCGATCTGCCAATCCGTCACCCCGGCGGTGTTGAAGGTCTGGTCATTCAGTCCACGCTTGCCAGCCTGCCGGTGCGGGTGGTTGTCTTGCAGGTCCAGGTATTCGCCGCCCGCGCACGCTTCCCGCTGGCGGACGTGGAGCGGTTCGTTGACGAGAACGCCGAGTTGCGCCTCACGCTGAACACCATCGAGCACAGGCGAGAAGTGCTCGAAGACGAATCTCGAGAAGAGCGAGAGGCCGTGTCGCTGGCCCTGGCTGCCGAGCGTGAGCGCGAATTGGCCGTCTTGCGCCTCGAGCAGCAGCGCGGCGAGGCCGAACGCGAAGCTCTTGCCGCCGAACTGGCGGAGTATCGGCGGCCAGCGCAGGCGATGTGGGCATTGCGGCAGTCGAGCGTCGGCGCGGCATTTCGGCGCGTCCGCTCGCTGCTCCAGAAGCGCCGAAGACGGCCGCCTGCAACCTAGCTGCTCAGGCCGCTAGCCGGGCGAGGATGCGCATGTTGCCGAGCGCGAGGTTTCGTGCATGGCGGCCGGCCACTGACCGATATACTTCGCTCATGTCTGCAACCCGCGAGTGTCGATGTACATCGTGCCGCCCGTGACCTCAATGGCCTCGATGCAGCAGGGACGCAGGAACACGGATCCGTTGTCCGCAATTGATCTGCCGTCGGTGATCGAGAACCTACCGACAGGGCTTGTAGGCTACGGCACGCAAGGGCGCGGTCTCGACCCTGATGGCTGGCTGGCCCAGAGTTCAGCGTTCGAGTTGATGCAGCCCATGACGCCCGCCGAGTTACTCGTACAGGGCAAAGTGCCAGTCGTAGATCATCCGTGTTTCACGACCGACCTCCGGGTGTTGCTGGATGGCGACGAGGTTTCTCGGACGTCGCTGGGTACCGGCTGGTTCGCGGTGCGAACGCCGGTGGCCGCCGGGCCGACGCAGCGCCACGTCGAACTGCAGTTCACTGCGGTGCAACGCCTGCCGGCACCTGATATCCGGCTCGTCGGTGCGTACGCGCAACGGATCGGCTTTGAGGCCCGCCCAGTGTCGCAGATCCAGTCGGACGCGGTACCGGTAGCGCTTGCCACCAACGCCGCGCCTGTATCCACGCTCCAAATTGAAGCCACTCGGTCAGCGCTGCCAGCTGCGAATGCAGGACTCGTGTCAGAGAGTGCCCCACTGCCGCGGTTGCTGACCGAACTGGAACAGTCACACGAGGCCGGCGTGCAGATCTCCGCGTTCGTCGCGCCCGCAGCTGTAGCCGGCACAACAACCTCGCCCGATGTGCCGACGCTCGCCACGCCGTCGAAGGCACCGGCACCGCGCGTTCCAACCGCCAGCGCCCTGCCGCCTCACGACGTGGAAGTGGTGGCCTCCGCGGGCAGGGATGAAGTGGCGGCAGGAAACAGCCCAGCGCACGCGGTCGCCGCGCCAGGAAATCCTTCAAGTTCGCCGCTGCCTGTGCTGCGGACGCCGCATTTGCCGCCCCCGCCAGCTCGCATCTTCGCCACGCAGACGGTGATCGGTCCGGCGGCAGCGCCATTGCGTGAGCAGTTGCAGGAGATGTGGCGTCACCGCCACTTGTTTCAGGCACTGGTCTGGCGGAACATCCGCGTGGAATTCGATGCGACGCGTCTCGGCTCAATCTGGGCCATTGCCCGGCCGTTATTGTTCGCGGCTGTGTTCACCTTTTTCCGCAACCTCTCTGGCGCGAACACCTACGTGGACATCCCATATGTACCCTACATCTTCAGCGGCCTGCTGCTGTGGACCTATTTCACCGATGTCGCCACGAATACTGCCAGCGCCATCCGCTCTGACCTTGGGTTGCTGACGAAGGTCTACTACCCACGTCTCTTGACGCCGCTCGTTCCGGCGGTCTCCAACCTCACCACGCTGCTTATCGGCATGGTGCCGCTCGCCGGCATGATGCTGTGGATGGGGCTGCATCCTGGTTGGATGCTGTTGCTGATGCCGGTCGTCCTGCTGCCCGTCGTCGTCCTGGCACTGGGCATCGGGTTGGTGGTGTCGTCGCTATCGATTGAGGATCGAGACTGGGAGCGGGTGCTGGCGTACAGCTTGACCATCGGCCTCTGGATATCGCCCGTCATCTACTCGCCGGAGATGATCCCGCAACATGTCCGCCTCTTCTATCAACTGAATCCCGTTGCTGGCCCGCTGCTGGCGTTTCGCGCGGTGCTGTTTGATGGCGTTCCCTTCCCTTTCTGGCAGTGGGCGTACAGCGCGGTCAGTTCCTGCCTGGTGCTGGCGCTCGGACTGCGCGTCTTCCGCCAAACGGAGGTGCGCCTCGTGGATCGCCTATGACGCCCGGCCCCGCGACCGTGCCAACGGTCCCCGTGCCAATGCCACCTGATCCGCAGCCGGTGATGATCCGCGTGTCGGGCCTCTCCAAGCAGTATGTGCGAGGCCAGGATACCGGCCCCTCATTCCACGGCGGGTTGGCGGCGCTGGTGCGACTGATTCGCCACCAGATCGCACCTCCCGCGACAGCAATTGGCACCACGTTCTGGGCGCTGGATAACGTGTCGTTTGATGTCCGCTACGGGGAGCGCGTCGGCATTGTTGGGCGCAATGGCGCTGGCAAGTCCACCTTGCTGAAGATCCTGTCACGGGTGGTTTACCCCACCGCTGGGGAGGCCCGATTTCATGGTCGGCTCGTCTCGTTGCTGGAGGTCGGGACCGGCTTTCACGGCGACCTGACGGGTCGCGAGAATATTTTCCTCAACGCCTCGATTCATGGACTCAGCCGCGCCGAGATTGATGCTCGCTTCACCTCGATTGTGGACTTTGCGGATGTCCACGATTTCTTAGACACGCCCGTCAAGCGCTATTCACGTGGTATGCATATGCGGCTGGCGTTTGCCGTCGCCGTACATCTTGATCCCGACATCTTGATCCTTGACGAAGTGCTCAGCGTCGGCGACGCTGAGTTTCAGCAGAAGTGTTTGGAGCGAGTCCAGGCGCTCGTTGCGGACGGCCGCACGTTGCTGTTCGTGTCGCACAGTGCGAACGCGCTCCGGGCGTTCTGCGACCGCTGCATCTGGTTGGAGGACGGCCGCATCCGGGCTGACGGCCCCATCGAACCGGTCCTCGCGGCGTTCCAGCAGAGCCGGCGGCCCATCCTGCCTGACACCCAGGCAACGGCCGGCGCACCGACCGCATGACGGTCGCGACGGCAGTCGCCGTCGCTACCTTGGTGCGGGCGTAAGGCGCGTCATGTCTGCCGTCAGCACCGTGCCTGCTGCACCTCTTGAGGCGGCCATTGGTGAGGCGGCCAGTGGTCCAGGGAGCGTGCGCGCACGACTGGTCGAACTCTGGTTGAGGGGCATGGTGTCGATGTGTGCCTCTGTCTGAGCGGCACGGTGGCAGTGGCGGCCTGTCACCGGTCTGTCTACGAACGGCCGTTCCTGCGTCTCAAGTCGCGCGTTTCCGTCTTGGCATCATGTGACCTGTAGCCCTCACGTGCGGGAGCGGCAGAACGGTGAGCGTGCCATCGCCGTCGTGGCACCTGGGTGCGGCGAACTGCTATCCGGTACATCCAGTGACAGGAGGGCGCGGTGCCGATCTGCTCGATCGTTGTCCCGGTCTACAACCATGCGTCGCTGACGCGGCAGTGTCTACAACTGCTGTTCCGGCGACCGTCCATCGTTACATCCGAGATCATCGTCGTGGATGACGGCTCGCGCGACATGACGCCGCACGTGCTGGCGGCGTTCGGCAACCGCATTCGTGTCATCACGCAGCCGTCGAACGCTGGTTTCGCTACTGCCTGCAACGACGGCGCTCAGGCGGCGCTTGGCGAGTATCTTGTCTTCCTCAACAACGACACGCTGCCTGATCCCGGCTGGCTGGATACGCTGATAGCGTACGCCCGTTTCCATCCGAAGGCGGCCGTGGTTGGCAGCAAACTGCTGTACCCGAACAACACGGTTCAGCACGCCGGCATCGTCATCAGCCAGAATGGTTTCCCGAACCATGTGTACGGCGGCTTCCCCAGTGATCATCCGGCGGTGAACGTCTCGCGCAGGTTCCAGGCCGTGACCGGGGCGTGCATGATGGTCAAGCGGAGCGCCTTCGAGGAGGTCGGCGGCTTCGACACCGCGTACCATCAGCACTACGAAGACATCGACCTGTGCCTGCGACTCGGGGAACGCGGTTACGAGACGCACTACTGTCACGAAAGTGTGCTGTACCACCTCCAGGGGCAGAGCCGCGACGGAGCGTCTGACCGTCCCGATCGCTTTGGCGACACCGCCGCAGCCCATCGACTGTTCCAGCAGCGCTGGGGGCAGCGCGTCAAGCCAGACGAGGTCGCTTACTACCTGGAAGATGGTCTGCTGACGTTCACCCCGGCGTATCCGTACCCTTTGCGGCTCTTCGTCTCCCCGCTCCTTGCTGAGATCGACAACGACGTGCGCGAGCGGAGCAGTGACGCGATGCTGGCCGAGCGGTCACGGCAGGTCTACGCGCTGATGCAGGAAAAGACGCACCTTGAGAGCCGACTCCGCGACCTGGAACTGCACCTGCTGACGCGCAGGCCATCCGACGAATCGGCGCAACTCCGTTCCTGGCCGCAGTTGCGTACCGATACGTCATTCTTCGACGTGCGTAACCTCATCGCCGGCCTCTTCTTGCAAGGTGACGGGCTAGAGATTGGTGCGCTCCATTCACCGATCAGCGTCGGTGAAGCCGCCAGGGTACGCTATGTGGACCGTCTGAGCGTGGCCGATTTGCGCCGCCAGTACCCGGAACTGGCAGCCTACACCCTGGTCGAGCCGGACATCCTCGACGATGGCGAGCGGCTGGCGACCATTGACGACGCCAGTCAAGACTTTGTGATTGGAAACCACTTTCTAGAGCATTGCCAGGACGCCATCGGGGCGTTGAAGACGATGTTGCGTGTCCTGAAACCGGGCGGGGTGATCTATGCCGCGATCCCAGACAAGCGTTTCACCTTCGACCACCGCCGGCCGGTCACGGAGATCGAGCATCTCGTGCGGGACCATGAAGAAGGTCCGGCCTGGTCACGGCGCGCCCACTTTGAGGAATGGGTCACGCTGGGCGAGGACGTCAGCACCAGGGAGATGACCGTCGAGCATCTGCTTGAGATCGACTACAGCATCCACTACCACGTCTGGACGCAGTTCGAACTGGCCGAGTTCTTCGCGTTCGCGAAGCGACGCTATGCGCTGCCGTTCACCATTGACGTGTTGTACATGAAGATGGTTGAGGTCATCTGCATCCTGCGGAAGGACGCCTGAGCCGGGTTCACGTAGGCGTCGAACCGGCGCGGGCCGCTAGGCGGGGCCGAGGCGGAAGCTCCCGCTCTCCTGGTCGAAGTTCGGGTTGTAATACTCGTCCAC
>JBBQBU010000331.1:0-6765 GCA_038318015.1 Chloroflexota bacterium
GAGGTCCGGGTCGGGACTGCTCAGTTCACGCATGATCTCCATGCGCGTGGCCTTCAGCCCGGGCGTGCTGCGGCCGATCCGAATCTCTGGCCGGGCAAAGAAGTAGCCCTGGATGTAGTCGTAGCCGAAGGCGATGGCCTGGTCGAAGTCGGCGCGCGTTTCAACCTTCTCTGCCAACAGGGCGACGCCCGGCTTCGCAAGATCCCGAGCATACGCCTCACGTTCAGCCTGCCCGATGAGGGCAAAGTCGATCTTGATGATGTCAGCGAGGTCGAGTAGGTGGCCGGCATGTGCTCGCGCGTTGAAGTCGTCTAGCGCGATCAGGTAGCCCGCCCGTTTGAGCCGCCAACAGGCAGCCATAACCTCCTCGTCCGGTTCGATGTCCTCCAGGATTTCTACGACGAGCTGATCGCGAGGCAACACATAGGCGTACTCGTTCAAGAGTGTGCCGCGCGCGAAATTGATAAAGGCGCGACTGCGCCCGGTGAGCATCTCGATGCCGAACCCGAAGAAGCTATTCGCGATGACCGCGAGCGACGCTGCATCCTGGTCGGTGCCGGTGAACTGGTTCTCCAGGCTTGAACGAAACAGCAGTTCGTAGCCGTAGACTTCGGAGCGCCGGTCGAAGATTGGCTGTCGCGCGACGAAGACATCAAGTGACGCTGGGTGCGGTTGAGGCCCGTCGGTCACCGTGACCCGATCTTCGGTGGGATTTGCTCCGCCGGTATGTACATTCCCAACAGTGTCTCATCTTGAAACCGAGAAAACAACGACCGCATGGACAGTGTAAGGGCGATTCTGGTCGTGACCGACGAACCTGCATCGACGGGTAGTCTGACTGGGCGCAGTGCCGGACGACCCTGACCGTGCCTACGTCGTGATTGCCGTCGCCGACACCCGCACCGCTTCGACCATTTCGGTGACTTCGTTGTCGCTCATGACGGTTGACAGGCAGCCGAGGCCCGTGGGCGAGGTCAGGACGCCCTGCCCCAACATGCGTAGGTGTAGCTCGCGGCGTTGGGCTACCGCCGTTGCGTCGGGGACGCTTGAACGGTACTCGCCGCTGCTCGCCTTCGGCATGATGCGGAACAGCGACCCGTGGCCTGTGACCTTGAACGGCAGGCCCGACTCGTCGAGCGCGAAGTTGGCGCGCTGCCGCAGATCGTCGCCCATCTGTTCGAGGCGAGCCACGGCCGTCTCGGTCCATAGTCCCATCGCCGCAATGCCCGCCGCCATCGTGACCGGATTGGCGTTGAACGTGCCGCCGTGAGGCACGCGCGGCTTGCCGGCGGTCGGGTCGAAGACGCTCATCGCCTCGGCGCTGCCGCCGACCGCGCCAACCGGCAGTCCGCCGCCGATGATCTTCCCCAGCGTGACGTAATCTGGCTGGAATCCGAACCGCGCGCTGGCCCCGCAGTAGCCGACGCGGAACGAGATGATCTCGTCGGCAATCAGCATGATGCCGTGCTTCTGCGTTAGTTCACGGAGGAACGGCAAGAAGCCGGGGGCGGGGTCGGGGAAGCCCGCGTTGTTCGGCAGCGGGTCCACAATGATGGCCGCGAGGTTGGCCGCCTCGCGCTCCACGATGCGCTGGACGGCCGCGCGGTTGTTATATGGCAGGATGACGGTGCTTTCGAGGGTGCCCGGTGCCAGCCCGGCCGTCTCCGAGACGCCAACGGGGTCTTCGGCGTCGCCAACAGCCGAGAGCGGCGGGTTCACGCTGACCTCGGCTGGGTCGTAGGTGCCGTGGTAGAAACCTTCAAACTTGGCGATTTTCGGGCGGCCGGTGTAGCCGCGCGCTGCCTTGATCGCCATCATCACGCCCTCGGTGCCCGAGTTCGTGAAGCGGATGCGCTCGATGGCTGGCACGCGCGCAGTGATGATCTCGGCTAGTTCGACTTCAAGCTCAGTGGGCCCGGCGAAGGCGGTGCCCTTCAACAACTGGGCCTGCGACGCTGCAAGGACGGTCGGGTGGGCGTGTCCGTGCAGTAGCGACGTGTAATTGTTCAGAGAATCGAGGCGGGTCTGCCCGTCGGCGTCGGTGATGCGGCAGCCTGATCCGGATTCGAGGTACAGCGGATACGGCGGCTGGAAGACGGTGGTGCGGGTGTTGCCGCCGGGTAGCACCTTGCGGGCGCGCTCGAACAGCGCCGCCGAGCGCGAACCCGGCTCAAGAAACTGGTTGCCGTAGGTGTCGGATGGCGAGGTCGGGACGGCCATGAGCACACCTCACGCGGGTTATGTCTGCAGTCTACACCGGGAGGCGTCTCGCGCGACGGAACCACGCAGCCTGTCCACCAAGCCCTCACCCCCGGCCCCCCTCTCCTGCTTGCGGGAGAGGGGCCGGGGGTGAGGGCCCGTTGTCATTCCGGAAGGGGCAACGGTGGCTAGGCCTTCGCGGGCACGGTTTCCGCCACCGGCAGCAGGAAGTCCAGGTCTACCCCGGTGTCTGCCTGCATCACATGATCGACGTACAGTTTGCCCCAGCCCCGAGCGTAGGTGCGGGCCGGCGGCGTCCACTCTGCGCGACGGCGGGCAAGCTCCTCCTCGGGAACATCCAGCGTGATCGAGCGGTTTGGCACGTCAAGCTCGATCCAGTCGCCGTCGCGCACCAGCCCGAGGAGCCCGCCAATGGCCGCCTCCGGCGCAACGTGCAGCACGGCTGTCCCGTAGGCCGTGCCGCTCATGCGTGCGTCAGAGACCCGCACCATGTCGCGGATGCCCTGCTCCAGCAACTTCTTCGGAATCGGGATGTTGCCGGCCTCGGGCATGCCGGGCGCGCCGACCGGGCCGCCGTTCTGCATCACCAGTACCGAGTCGGCCGTCACATCCAGGTTCGGATCGTCGATGCGGGCGGTCACGTCTTCAACGCTGGTGAAGACCACCGCACGGCCACGGTGCTTCAGCAGGGCCGGCGTGGCCGCCGCGTGCTTGATGACCGCCCCGTTCGGCGCTAGGTTGCCCTTGACGATGGCGAGGCCGCCTTCCGGCGAGATCGGCTTGTCGAGCGGGAAGATCACATCTGGGTTGCGGATCAGCGAGCCGGCCACATTCTGGGCGATGGTCCGACCGGTGACGGTCATCTCGTCGCCGTGCAGCAGCGGCAACAACTCCTTCATGACAGCGGGGATGCCGCCGGCCTCGAAAAGCTGTTCCATCTGCCACTTGCCGCTGGGGCGGATGTTCGCGATCAGCGGCGTGTCGCGAGCCAGGCGGTCGAAATCGTCCAGGGTGATATTGAGGTTCAGGCGGCCAGCCACGGCCAGCAGGTGCACGACCGCGTTGGTCGAGCCGCCGAGCGCCATCATCAGGCGAATGGCGTTCTCAAACGCCTTGCGGGTCATGATCTTCGACGGCCGCAAGTCCTGCTCGACCACCTTGACAATCTGCTTGCCGGTCGCCTCGGCCATGCGGAGCCGGCGGGCATCCGGGGCCGGGATCGCGGCGCTGCCGGGCAGGGCGATGCCCAGCGCTTCGCAGGCGCTCGCCATCGTGCTGGCGGTGCCCATCACCGTGCAGTGGCCGTCGCTGCGGCACAGCGAGTCCTCGATCTCGGTGAGGGTGGCCGCGTCGATGGTGCCGGCGCGGAACTCGGTCCAGAACCCGCGACAGTCCGTGCACGCGCCCAGATCGCGGTTATTCCAGCGGCCGGAGAGCGTCGGGCCGCCGGTCAACATCATGGCCGGGATGTCGGCGCTGGCCGCCCCCATCAACTGGGCCGGAATCGTCTTGTCACAGGCTCCGAGCAGCACAACGCCGTTCATCGGCTGCGCGCGGATCATCTCCTCGGTGTCAACGGCCATCAGGTTGCGGAAGAACATGCTCGTCGGACTGAGGAAGATCTCGCCCAGCGAGATTGTCGGGAACTCCAGCGGGAGGCCGCCAGCCTGCCAGACGCCGCGCTTGACGGCCTCCGCCAGTTCCTTGAAGTGCTGGTGGCAGTTGTTGAACTCGGACCACGTCTGTGCGATGCCGATGACGGGTTTGCGGAGGTCTTCGTCCGAGAAGCCCATCGATTTTGCGAATGATCGAGAGATAAAGCCGGCTAGGCCCGGGTCGCCGTACCGTGACGCACTCTGCGCGCCCTTGCTGCCCGCGAATCCCCCGGAGCCGCCGTTCGGCGTGGTCTCCTGCGACATCGTGATCTCCCTTTCAGGCAAAACGTCAGTAGATTGAGGTACTGCCCACCCCGGCCGCCAGCACGCGCCGATGTGCGGCGACCTAGCGGGCCGGGTCGGCCTCGTCGTCGGTCCAGGCATCGCGCTGCTTCAGGGTGTCCAGTTCGCGCTGCAACGCCCCGACCCGGCTCCCCAGCATCACGAGATAGCCGATGATGACCAGCCAGACGATTGCCAGGGCGGCAAACAGGAATGCGAGGTTGCCTTCCACCGCTCAGGCCATCCTTTCGAGCGCGCGCCGCCGCAGCAGTCGGATATCTTGCCGCAACCGTTCGATGCGCAACCGCAGCGTCACCAGGACGGCGTAGAGGATGGTGAACGCCACCAGCGAAATCAGCAGGGCCAGTTGCATGCTTTGCGGCATCGCGGGGCCGCCAGAAGCGAGTACCACCGACTCCGGGTGCAGCGACCGCCACCAGACGACCGACTGATGGATGATCGGGATGTCGAGAGCGCCGACGATGCCGATGACCGCCGCATAGCGGGCCGCCTTGCGCTCGTCGTCCACCGACGACCGCAGCATCAGGTAGCCGACGTAGATGAACCAGAGCAGCAGTGTCGTGGTCAGGCGGGCGTCCCAGCTCCACCACGTGCCCCAGATCGGGCGCGCCCAGAGCGATCCGGTCAGCAGCATCATCGTCGTCAAGAGCAGTCCGACCTCGGCTGAGGCCCGCCCGAGTGCGTCCCAGAACGGCGTCCCCTTCCAGAGGTAGCCGATGCCCGCCACCATCACCACGAAGAAGGCCAGGTACGAGGTCCAGGCCAGCGGCACGTGGAAGTAGAAGATGCGCTGAACCGCACCCTGCACGCGTTCGGTGGGCGCGTACAGGAGCGCGGCGTAGAGCGCGGCAAGCATCGAGATGGTGGCCGCACCGAGCAGGAACAGCGTCTTCGGGTCCAGGTGGAAGCCCGTTACCGGCTTGGCGGGATGGTCTGGCAAAGATATCGGCTGCATTTCACTCTTCCAGGGGTGTGCATCGACAGACGCGCAGACAGTCGCGTAGGACCAGGGTCCAGATCAGGACACCTATTCATCAAGGATGTATTCAAACACGAGAAAGGATGCTGCGACCACGATCACGTCGAAGCCGGCCAGCAACTGAAGCCACGGCAGCGGCTCGGCGGCTCGTGCCCCGAGCGCTTCGGCCGTCGCTTTGACGCTGGCGATGAGCACCGGCACCGTCAGCGGCAGCAGCAGCAGCGGCAACATGATCTCACGCGCGCGGGTGTTGGCGGCAATAGCAGCCACCAGCGTGCCGGCACCGGTGAAGCCGATAGTGCCGAGTGCCGTTGTCAGCAGCAATTCGCCCCACGCGGCGCGCACGTTGTAGAGCGCCACGAACACCGGCAGGCTGACCAGTTCAACGACGCCCATCAGGATCGTGTTGGTGATGGCCCGCGCCAGATAGATCGCGCCGCGATCAATCGGGGCCAGCAGCAGCCCGTCCAGAGTGCCGCGTTCGCGCTCGTTGGCGAAGGAGCGCCCGAACGAGAGCATGCCCGCGAACGCAAACCCGATCCAGAGGATGCCAGGTGCGACTTCGGCAGCGTTCTCAAGGCGCAAGTCGATGGCGAAGTTGAAGACCACCAGCGTCAGCAGCGCGAAGACTGTGCCGCCGCCCAGCACCTCGCGTGAGCGGTACTCGGCCAGCAGGTCGCGCCAGACCAGCGCCCGCACGGTGACGAGGAACGGCGTACGGCCCTGTGCGTGCGGCATGGCGGCTCGTCAGCGCCCGGCGGCGACGTGCGTCGCTGATGGAGCGGTGGCGGCCACCGGTCGGCGGGCCAGCGCGTCGGCGTATCGCTGGCGCAATGCTGCGGCATCCAGGTCGGCCGTCCGCACGCGCTCCACGATGCGGCCCGCACGCATAAACGCGACCTCGTCGGCAACCTCGTGGACGTAGCTCAGGTCGTGACTGGTCAGGACTACCGTGCGCCGGCTGGAAACGTCCTCCAGGGTGGCGGCCAGCAGATCGCGCGCGCGACCGTCCAGGCCCGTTTCGGCCTCGTCCAGCAACAGCACGGCCGGATCGTGCAAGAGCGCGCGGGCCAGCGTCAGCCGTTGGAGCATCCCGCGTGAGAGCGTCGCAACGCGGCTGGTGGCGCGGTCAGCCACAGCGACTGCGCGTAACCCGTCCTCAACGCGCTCAGCCGCACGGTCCAGCCCATACAGCCTGGCGTAAACCATCAGGTTCTCGCGGGCAGTCAGGTCAGGGTGCAGCATCGCGTGGTGCCCGACCAGCCCAACCGCCCGGCGCAGCCCCCACGGGTCACTGGCGAGGGTGTGGCCGTGTATGGCGACCTCGCCGCTCTCCGGCCGCAGCAGTCCGGCCAGCACGCGCAGCAACGTACTCTTGCCGGCCCCGTTCGGCCCGACCAGTGCCAGCCGGGTGCCGCGCGCCACGGTGAGGTTGACGCCGCGCAACGCCGGCTGCTCCCCGAGGACCACGCGCAAGGCGCGCACCTCGACGGCCGGATGCTCGGTGGTTGAGACGCTGCCGGTCAGGTCGCTGCTCGGGCCGGTCATCGGGCGACGGCTGCAGGGGCGGAGAGTGCCAGCAAGCGCGTCTTCTGCTCGGCGCGCTGG
>JBBQBU010000332.1:0-6764 GCA_038318015.1 Chloroflexota bacterium
CCCGTCAGGAAGATGCGGGCGCTGGGGCCGCCGACCAGCGTCAGCAGGAAGACCAGGAGCGTCACCAGCCACCAGCCGACCAGCCAGAGGTTCGCGTGGGCGATGCTCAGCACGTCAGCATCAACCTGTCGACGGACTGCCTGGATCAGGACCACGGCGGCCATGCCCGTCATGATCGCGGTCGTCGCGTACACGGCCGGAATCATCACCTGGTGCGCCCAGCCGGGGATGGTGCTGGTGGTGAGCAGGACGGCTGAGTAGATGCCCACGCCCATTGCCAGGAGCGCGCTGATGGTTGCCCAGGCGACGCCGAGCGGCCCGCCGTGGATGGTGCGGCCGTGGTGCCAGCCGCCGAGCCGTACCCGCCGTACGTCCACCAGCGCGTCTACGAACGAGACGAAACACGCCCCGCTGAACGCGCTGAGCAAGAGCGTCCCGGCCGACATCGGCGACCAGGGCTTGAGTATCGGCAGCAGGCGCTCACTCATGACGACCATGTGCCAGAAGCGCTCCGGGCGCGACAGGTCCACAATCAGCAGGACGCCAGCAGCGGCCATCAGCGGGAACGCCAGAAAATGGGCCGTGCGGGCAAGCGGAGCGCGCCCCCGCCCGGCGAACTCCAGGATGGCCGCCGTTACCATCGCGCCTGCCGCGACGCCGGCGACGAACATCTCCAGGTAGACCAGCCACGTCCAGTGCACCTCATTCGCCCGTTCGAGCAGCATGGCTACGGCTCCTCGGGCATGTGCGCGGCCGATGCCCGGACGGCTGCGCTCGGGCTATCGCTGGCGGGCGGGCCGTCGCTGGCGCGCAGGCTGGCGATGCGCCGCTGCCGGAACGAGAGCAGCCCGACCACGCCGGCCACCAACGCGCTGCCCCAGCCGGTCAGCCACTCGGGGATGCTGCTCTTCGTCGGGAGGGTCGGGCGGGCCGGCAGTTTGTACGTCACGGGCGGGTCCACCAGCAGAAAGAACGAATTCAGCCCGCCGATCTGCTCAGTGTAGCCGTCGTTCTCGACGCCGTACAGGTAGGCCCGCGTCTCGCCCGCGGCGTGCAACTGCTCAACGCGGTGTGCCCCACGCGCCTTCAGCTCGGTGAGCGGCCCGAACTGGATGCTGGCGGTCGGGCAGGCTTGCGCGCAGGCCGGCGTGAGGCCATTCTGCATCCGGTCGTAGCAAAGCGTGCACTTCATGGCCGTGTTGGTCGCCTGGTTGATCCCGATGACGTCAAACGGGCAGGCGGCGATACAGTAGCGGCAGCCGTTGCACACGTCGGACTGGATGACGACCGTGTCAAACTCGGTGCGAATGATCGCGCCGGTCGGGCAGACCTCCAGGCACCCGGCCTGGACGCAGTGCTTGCAGACATCGCTCATCAGCAGCCAGCGGGCACCGTCGCGCGTTGGGTCCAGCAGGTTGAACTGCTCGACAAAGCGGACGTGCCGCCAGTTCTCGCCGTCGAGGACGCGCGTGTTGTCGTAGCTGTCGCCACTGAGCGTGTTCACGCCGCCGTTGATGGCCGGCAGTTGGTTCCACTCTTTGCACGCGACTTCACACGCCTTGCACCCAATGCAGAGGGTCGTGTCGGTCATAAAGCCCATTGCTTGCGACATGCGCCCTCCGTCTATCCGCGCTCAACGTTGCACATGAAGGCCTTGCCCTCATGGATGGTGACGTTTGGATCGGCGACCAGCGAGGTCAAGTCGTTGGTCACGTCGCCCGTGACGAGGCCGCTGTACCCCCAGCCCCACGGTAGCCCGACGTGGTGGACCCGCCGCCCGTCGATGTTGAACGGGCGCATCCGGCCCGTCACAAGGGCCTTCAGGCGGATGGTGGCGCGCGGCGTGACCACCCGCACGAAGTCCAGGTTCGCCACGCCCTTCTCGCCGGCCAGCTCCGGGCTGATCTCGATGAACGGCTCCGGCTGCAACTGGGCCAGCCACGGCACCCAGCGATTCATCGCCCCCGACAGGTACGTCTCGGTGAGGCGGTAGGTGGTGACGATGATCGGGTAGCGCGGGTCGCCCACCTGGATCAGCTCGTTGTCGGCGCGCGGCCAGTATTTCAAGACCGGATTGACCTGCTGAAGCGGGTACAGCGGGTTCTGCACCGGCGACTCGGCCGGCTCGTAATGGGTCAGCAGTGGGCCGTCAACGTAGCCGGTCGGCGCATATAGCCAGGCTTTGCCGTCCGCCTTCATGATGAACGGGTCGGTGCCGGAATGGGCGTCCAGGCCCGTGCCGTTCGGATCGGCCGCTGCGTTGGGCGCTTTGGTGACGGTGAAGTCAGGAACGTCGTAGCCCGTCCAGCGTGCCCCGTCCCACCAGACCCACTTTTTTCGCTCACTCCAGGGCGTGCCGTCTGGGCGAGCGGAGGCGCGGTTGTAGAGTACCCGCCGGTTGGCCGGCCAGGCGAAGCCCCAACCCAGATGGCTGCCAGGGCTGTTCTTCGGGTCGGCGGTGCGGCTGGCCGGTAGGTACCGCCCCTCGGTCGGCATCATCCCGGAGTAGATCCACGAGGCGCAGGTGGTCGAGCCGTCATCTTTCAGCGCGGCGAAGCCGGTCACGGGCGTGCGGGTGCCGGTGTTGTAGCCATTGATCTCCACGTTGATCTTCATGACATCCGGCTCGCCCTGAATGCGGGTGTCGGGCGGATAGTGCCCGGCGTCGTAGTCAAAGTCCCAGGTCAGCGTGTTGAAGCCCACATCGCGCGGCAGGGTGCTGTCAGCGTAGAGCCGCTTGAGCCGCAGCGCCAACTGGTGCGTGAACCAGAGATCGGAGCGGCAGTCGCCCGGCGGGTCGGCAGCCTTGTCGTGGAACTGCAGCAGCCGCTGGGTGTTGGTGTAGGTGCCTTCCATCTCGGCCAGCATCGCCGATGGGAACAGGAAGACCTCGGTCTGAATGTCTTCAGATCGGACCTCGCCCGACTGGACCTCCGGCGCGGCGTACCAAAAGGAGGCCGTCTCGGTCTCGAAAACATCCTTGATGACCAGCCACGGCACGGTCCGCAACGCCTTGCGCTGGAGTTTGCCGTTCAGCGACGTGGCCGGGTTCTGCCCAATGCACAACATCCCCCGAACCTTGCCATCGGCCATGCGGATCATCATCGGCAGGTGCGAGTAGTCGCTGTCGATGCGAGGAGGCCAGCCGTAGCCAAAGTCATTCTGTGCGGTGGCGGCGTCGCCGTACATCGACTTCAAGTAGCTGACCATGAACTTCGGCAGGTTGGCCCAGTAGCTCGTCGGCAGCGTCTCGGCCTTCAGGTAGTCAACCAGCGACTCGTGGTTCTTCAGGATGCTCGGTGCGGCCATGTAGCCGTGGATCGAGTGGTAGAGGGTGGGGATATCCGTGCTGCCCTGAATCGTGGAGTGGCCGCGCAGCGCCATGATGCCGCCGCCCGGCCGCCCCATGTTGCCCAGCAAGAGCTGGAGCAGCGCGGCAGCACCGATCATCTGGACGCCGTAGGTGTGCTGGGTCCAGGCGACCGCGTAGGCGATAGAACCGGTGCGCTCTGGCCCGGAGTTCGTGGCGAGCGTCTCCGCGACGCGCAGGAAGTCAGCCTGCGGGCAGCCGGTGACGCGCTCGACCATCTCTGGGGTGTAGCGTTCAAAGTGCCGCCGGACGATCTGAAAGACGCAGCGCGGATGCTGCAACGTCGGGTCGCTCAGCGGCGGCGGCTTCCGCAGCGACTGCACGAGCGCGTCGAACGGCGGCCCCGGCGGCACATCCATCGCCTGGCCGCCCGGCTGCCCCGACTGTACGCCCTGCTCGCCGGACTGTGCGGTCGCGGCAGCGCGCCCCTGCTCCCCGACCTGGGTGCCCGCATACTGCCAACTCGCGCCCTGATACTGCGCGATGAAGCCGTTGATCGGATCGCCGGTGTACTCCATCAGCCCGGAGAACACGCCGTTCAACTCTTCGGTGTCCTGGAACTCGTCCCCGATGATGGTGGCCGCGTTGGTGTACGTGACCACGTACTCTTTGAAGTACCGGTTATTCTCAATCAGCCAGCGGACCAGCCCGCCCAGGAACGCGATATCCGAGCCGGCCCGAAGCGGCACGTAATGATCGGCCACGGCTGACGTGCGCGTGAAGCGCGGATCGACGTGGATCAGTTTCGCGCCGCGCTCTTTAGCCTGCATGACCCAGCGGAACGCAACCGGGTGGTTCTCGGCCATGTTCGAACCCATGACCATGATGACATCGGAGTCGGCCATGCTGCCGGGGTAGAGCGTGGCGGCACCGCGCCCGAGCCTCGCCCCCAGACCGGGGACACTACTGCTGTGTCATATGCGGGCCTGGTTCTCGATGGCGACAATGCCGAGGCCGCGCATCAGCTTCTGGTGGACGTGGTTCCACTCGTCGTCAAGCAGTGCGCCGCCCAGCGAGAACACGCCGGGCGACATCATCAGCGTCTTGCCCTCGGCGCTCTTCTCGATGAACGTCTCGTCGCGGGCCTGCTTGACCAGTTGCGCGACGCGGTCCATCGCCCAGTCCAGTTCGACGACTTCCCAGGCCGTGCCGCCCGGCCGTCGATGCAGCGTCTTGGTGAGGCGGTTCGGATTGACGTGTAGCTGGAAGACTGCCGCACCTTTTGGACAGAGGTTGCCGTAGTTCAGGGGGCTGGCAGGGTTCCCTTCAATGTTGACGATCTGATCGTCAACGGTGTGCACGAGCAGGCCGCACCCGACCGAGCAGTAGCAGCAGACGCTCTGCGTGACCTTCGCCTTCGAGATCCGCAGTTCCTGCGCGCGGGCGACCTTCGGGCTGAGGTCTGCGCCGAGGCCCGCCAGCGCACCGACGGCCGTACCCACGGACGCCCCGGCCGCCTTTTTGAAGAACGAGCGCCGCGTGACCGCCACAGATTCTCCGAATGTCAGGGCGCATTGACCGCGACCAGACGTGACCAATCGAGGGAAAGTCGTAGGGCGCGAACAGCAAGAACAGTGCCACTGCTGCACGCCTGCTTCATGAACGCACCTGGCACGAGTCCCACTGGAGCACCAGCGCGACGTTCTAGCGAGTGAGAGCGGTCAGGTGACATACTGACGGGGTGCAGCATGTGCTTGAGCAGGCCGATGACGGTCAGTTCGGGCCGGACAACGGTGTTCGGTCGGTTGCTGTCGCCCCCGGCGCAGTCCGCATCTTCGCCATCTGCGACGAAGTTGACAGGCGGCTGTACAGCCCGAACCTCGAAGCCCGGCGCGGGAAGTACGACCTTCTGCTGAGCTGCGGCGACCTGCCGGCCTACTACATCGACTACGTCGCCAGCATGCTGGCGGTGCCCGTCCTCGGCATCCACGGCAACCATGACGGCAGCCTTGCGCGCAACCAGGACGCGGAGGGCAAAGGTGCGGATTGGGGCATGGTGGAGCTACACGGTCGGGTGGTGAAGGAGCAGGGGCTGCTGATCGGCGGGTTTGACGGCTCGTTGCGATACAACCACGGCTCCTACCAGTTCAGCCAGGCGGGGATGCGGGGGCAGGTTTACGGGATGATCCCCCAGTTGCTGCTCAACCGGGCCAGATACGGGCGCTACCTGGATATCCTGATCACGCACGCGCCCGCACGCCACGTCCACGATCAGGAAGACCTCCCGCACCAGGGCTTCGAGATCTTCCGCTGGTTCCTCCGGACCTTCAAGCCACGCTACCACCTGCACGGCCACATCCACATCTACAACAACAAGACCATCACCCGCACGCGGTTCCACGAGACGGACGTGCTCAATGTGTATCCGTATCGAGAGCTGGTGATGCCGGTGCCGGGGCGGAGTCACCTACCGGTGGCGTCGCTGGGGCCGCCGTAGGGTCAGCGGCCGTCGGGCCACTCCCTGACAGGCGGCCCGCAACCCAGCCGCGTGTGCGCGGCCGGGCCATCTGCTGACTGGCTAGCGTCGCCGCGAAGCTGTCGAGCGCGGCCTCCCACGAGACGGCCGGGTCGCCATGCTCCAGCATGTCGTTGCGCCATGCCCAGATGCGGGCCACGACATCGGCTGAGCGGTCGCCGGGGAAGTGGCGGGCCAGCCGCTGCTCGCGGATCTGCTGCCAGAGCGGGCGGTACACCGAGCCGTACCAGCGCTGCGCCGCGTCGCGATAGTCGGGGATCGCGTGCTCGGCGCGGTACGCCCCGATCATTTCCCCCAGGTGCTGGTAGCTCGCGGGGTGGATCGCGCCGATGTCCATGATGCCGGTTGAGCGCTCGAACGCCCGACGTTCAGCGAAGGTTCGCGCCGCCTCCGTGTCGGCCAACGGCACGAATTCGGTCACTTCGGCCTCCATCTCCACCACACCGATCTCGCGGGCAGCGGCGACGCGGTGGTGGCCGTCCAGGACGTAGTAGCCGAATCCGAGCTTGTACAACTCCGGCGGCGGCAGTCGCTTACCGTCCTCCATCGTCCGTCGAATGCTGTTCAGCCGGTCCTCGTCAGACTTGCGCTTCTTGGTCGGGCGGAAGTCTGGACCAAGCTCGCGGACCCTCCCCACGGTGCCGATGATCCGCCCCACCTCGACGGTCCGCACCCCGAGGTTGCGCCGTCGCAGCGGCCCGGCGCGTGTCGCGTCGTCGTCGAAACTGCGGAGCGGCGCGGCGGCTGCCAGATCGAGCGTCGGGCGGACCAGCAGGACCGGGCAGTGGGCGTTACGGACGACTTCGTCGGCGACGCTCCCGATCACGACGCTTCTGAGCATTGGACGGACGTTTGCGCCCAGAATGATGAGGTCGGCCTTCTGCTCCCAGGCCTCGTCGACGATGCTAGCGGCGGTCG
>JBBQBU010000333.1:0-6753 GCA_038318015.1 Chloroflexota bacterium
CGAGCAGCGTCGTCGGGGTCAGGCGGAAGGCGAGCGCCACGACGTAGTAGAGTGGGCCGGGATCGCCAACCGGCTGGTTCATGAAGAAGTTCTCGTGGTCAGAGCCGCCCACCGTCTCGGTGTAGTCGATCATCTGCTGCAGCGTACCGAGCGGGTCCGTTCGGAACGACGGCCAGAGGATCATCGCCACGACCAGCGCCAGCACGCCCCACACCAGACCGTCGCGGACCAGCCCGACCCAGGCCGGCCGACTGGTGAACTCGCGGCGGGCAGCCAGCGCGCTGAGGGCCACGACCGGGATGAACAGCGGCAGGAACGCGGACGGCGCTTTGCTCAGGAATGACAGCCCGGCCGCCACGCCCGAGAGGATCAGGAAGCCGAAGCTGCCGCCGGCCCAGAAGTAGATGATGGCCGACAGGATGCAGACGGTCATCCAGGTGGTGATGTTGCTGTCCACGTGGGTGACGAGCGAATGCGCCAGAAAGAACGGTTCCAGGCCGAGCAACACGCCAACGAGCAGCGCCACGCCAGCCCCGAACAGCCGCCACGAGAGCAGGGCGATACCGGCCACAGCCAGCGCCGTCAGCAGGGCGAACGCCCGCCGCGCCTGATAGACCGTGTCCAGGTAGTTGGGTGCCTTCTCCAGCCCGTCCGGCCGGACATACTCGACCAGGGCCAGCGCCCGTGCCGGCCCCATCCCGATCAACGAGGTCCACATGGTCATGACGCCGGGGTGGCCGCTCTGATAGGTCGCCGCCGGGTCGTTGTTGAGCAGGCCGCGCGTGAACAGCGCGGTACGGCCCATCCAGTTGCCCTCGTCCGTCGTCAGGTAGCCCGTCAGGTTGATCATGCGCGGGTACAGCGACATCAGGAAGATGGCGACCATGCAAACGCCCATCAGGACGCGAGTACGCGTCTTCGACTGCGCCGCCGCCCTGGTGGATGACGCCGCAGCGGACCGAGCGGGCGCGCCGATCTCAGCCTCGCGCTCGGTCCCCTCGATCGTTCGCAGGCTCATCGCGCAACCTTCCGCATCTTCCACACTTCGACGCGGGTGTAGTTCACGTGGCGGAACGACGCCACGAGGTCGGCGTTGTCCTCCATGAAGCGCTGGTTCGTCCGGATCACGTCGGACTTGGCCTTTGAATCGAGCACGACGTACTCCGGGTTGATCTGTTCGACGAACTGCGCCCAACTCACTTGCTGCTCGCGCCTGATCCGCTCCCAGACGTAGAAATCTACGTAGTCCAGGTAGTACGGCGGGCGTGATAACCCGATCCAGAAAAGCGGCGGCGCGATCACCTTCGAGCCGGCCGGGATGACCGCCTGGATCTCGCCAGTAATGGCCGCATAGTCCCGGTCCTGGAAGTCGGACGCAGCCTGCACGACATCGCGGTAGTTGTCTTCGAAGCCCATGACGCCAATCGCCATGCACACGACCATAATGGATGCCAGGAACCGCGCGCCCTGCATTCTGTCCCCGATGTCGGACAGCGCGGCTGCCACCATCAGGATCAGCATCGGGAAGAAGAGGATCATGTAGTACTCGGTCTTGCTGCTGACCAGGACCGTGAACACAACCAGCGAGATCAGCAGGCCAAGCAACAGCGGGTCGAGCCGCCGCTGCCGCACGGAGCGGATGGCGGCTGTCACAACGCCGACGCCCAGCAGCACGGCCTCGACGTACCGGTGCCCGAGATACTGCGTCCAACGGCCGAGCTCGGCGTCGATTGCGGAGCCGCCGCGCGTTGCCAGCGCCGGCGGCCGCTTGTCTACGCCGATCCAGTACTGGAACGCTTCCATGAAGTGTCCGGGGTCAGGCGCGATGCGAATGGCGATGTAGTACAGCGCGCCGAATGCGATGCCGGCGATGTACAGCCAGGCTCCGCGCGAGCGCACCGCCCGCCAGCCGTCATGCGCGAGGTAGCACAGGCCGACCATTGGCATGAACGCCAGGGTGTTCGGGTGGATGTCGAACGAGAGGCCCATGCAGAGTCCGGCCAGGAAGTGCCACGGGCGGCTGTTCTCTTGCAAGCCGCGCAGGGCGCAGTACAGCGACGCCATCACCAGCGTGGCGACCATGATGTCGGGGCGGATGATGTGCGACGACACGAGCCACGGCTGCGACACCGCCAGGAACAGGACCGCAAGATAGCCGGCCGTCGGGCCATACAGCCTCCTGCCCGCCAGGAACGTCATGATGAGCAGCGCGCCGCCCCACAGCAGCGAGACGAGCCGCCCCTGAAACAGCCCGAGGCCCAGGAAGCGGAAGCTCAGCCCAGTCGTCAGGCTTTGCAGGCCGCCCTTATAGAGCGGATCGTGCTGGAAAATCGGGTCGAGCGACTGCGCGGACGGATCCACGCCACTGGCGACCCAGAAGGCGTTCGCCTCGCGTCCTTCGTCGCCATTGACAGCCGGCCAGGCCACCAGAAACGGCAGGTGCGCGAGCAGGAAGATTACGACGGCACCGACGAGAAGCCAGTCGCTTCGGGCTGCGGCGCGCTTGGCAGCCGACGGCCAGAGGGCAGAGGACAACGAGAACTGCTCCCAGAGGAAAACGGCACCTAGCACTGGTGCGGAGGGCCGGGCGAAGTCTACCGCTCCCACCGCCAGCGGAACAAGGAAGTTGCCGGCATGAGCCCATGTTCACCTATGGGAAACACGCGCGATCGCGCCGCGTAGCCGCGCCAATTGCCCAATTGTGTCGTACTATTGCCACTGACGAATCTACCACTGGCCAGGACGAGTGAAAAGCACACTCCTTGACCGCTATGTCTGTGCCCAGCTTGCGGGAGACCGTCGCGAGGCTCTGCGCATCGTGCTCGATGACGGCCTAGCTTCGGGTATGAGCATTCCGGAATTGTACCTTGATGTGATCCAGGCGGCGCAGCATCGGATCGGCGACCTGTGGCAGATGAATCAGATCAGCGTCACACACGAACACCTGGCCACCGCTATTTCGCAACTCGTGATCGCCCACCTGTACCTGGACCTACCGCGTAAGGCGAGCATTGGTCAACGAGTCCTTGTCTCGTGCGTGAACGGCGAGTTGCACGACCTGGGTGCGCGGATGGTGGCTGATTTCTTCGAGATGGATGGCTTCGACACGCGGTACCTCGGCATGAACTTATCCGCCGAGAGTCTCGTTGCGATGGTCCGCGAAGATCCGCCGAACCTGCTGATACTCTCCGTGACGATGAACTTCAACCTGCCGGCCCTGAGCCAGACGACCGAGCAGCTCCGCGATGCAGTCGGCGATCGTCTCACCCTCGGGGTGGGCGGCGCCGCATTCGACTCGGCGCCCGGTACGGCCCTGGCCCTGGGTGCCGCGGTCTACGGTCGGGATGCCGCGGAGTCCATCAAGGAAGCACACCGCGTGTTGAACCTGGAGCCTCAATGACCATCACTCGCGACCCGACCATGCGTGATCGCGCGCAGGCGATCAATGCGATGAGTCACGAGTGGGCCATGACCTCCCATCCCGACGGCACGATCACTTGGGTTGACGGACGGGCGGCGCGGGCGTTCGGTGCGCGGGAAGGCATGTCGATAGGATCGCTGGTAGCATCTCTCAACGAGGTAAAGGTGAGCCATTTCCTCGACGCGGCAGGCTCGGGGCGCACCGACAATTGGGAGCTCATCTTCCGCACGGGCACTGACGCAGATCGCCCATTGCTGTTCTCGGTCAGCGGCGCACCACTCCATGAAAGTATCCTGATCGTCGGAAGCCCGCTTCCGCATGAGTACATCGCCGTGCAGGAGCAGCTTAGCGCGACGCTCAACGAGCTGGCAGTGGCGCATCGAGGAGTCGTGCAGCGCGAACTCGCGCTGGCCGCCGCGCATCGAGAACTCGTCGAAAACTCGGCGGTCCTTGATCGGCTCAATCGGGTACTCGCCAAGACCGCGCGGATTGATCCCCTCACCGGCCTCGGCAACCGCCTGCACCTTGGCGAAACGCTGGACGCGCTGCACGAGCGCGCTGCGCAGGATGGACACGGCTACAGCGTGGCCTTCTGTGATGTTGACCATTTCAAGACCTACAACGACCAATACGGCCAGCCAGCCGGTGACCGCGTCCCGCATAGCATCGCCGAGACGCTCATGTCCTGCGTCCGCCAGGCGGACGCCGTGTACCGTTACGGTGGCGAGGAACTGCTGATCCTGTTTCCAAATGAGGCCGGCACCGGTGCGCTGCGCGCCACTGAGCGCGCATGTCACGCGGTCCGTCCGCTTGGGATTCCGCACGACGGGAACCAGGGGGGCGGCGTCACACTGAGTGCTGGCATCGCGTCGTTCCTTCCTGGCTCGGACCTTCACTCCGATGGCGTGCTCGAACGAGCCGACGCGGCGTTGTATCGGGCGAAGGCGGCCGGCAGGGACCGGGTCGTTGTAGAGGAGGACGACGGTGACGCTCAGCAGTGAGGGATGGGAAGGTGGCGGCTGTCCACCGGCCGCGCAACTGTTGGAGGTCGCGAGTGATCTCTTTCTGAGCTGTGACGGCGAGGGGCGCATCACCTGGTCCGATCAGCGCGCTCAGGACACGCTGGATGTGCGACCGGGGCGGCTGTTTCTGGATCTGGTAGCCGCATTCAATCGCGGCAAGGCCGAATGGTTCCTCAAGGAGGCGCGTGACCACCGGACCGATACCGTCGAGCTAATCTTCTCAGCAGGGGGAGAGCTCGTGTTGTTGGCGTTACGCGGCGGACCGCATCAACAGGGTGTGCTCATCTCGGCAAATCGGCTGCCTCAGACGTATGTCGCCCTGCATGAGCAGCTCACGGCCACACTCAACGAGATCGCGGCGCTCCATCGTGAATCGACACGGCGACAACACGAACTGGTAGCCACCAATGTTGCACTTGAGCGCGCGACTGAAGCGCTCATGGCGCAGGCACGGCTCGAAGGCGTTGTGTTGTCGGCGCGCGAACTGGCACACGTCCTGAACAACGATCTGACGGTGCCAGTAATCATGCTTGATCTCCTACATAACCATGAGGACGTGCCGCCTACTCTCGTCCCGACGCTTGACGCAATCGCGAGCGGCCTGGACATTGTGTCTCAGCACGTCAGCCAGTTCCTCAAGGTGGTACGCGTCGTGATCAAAGAGACCGCGCAGGGACCGGCGCTAGACCTGGGCCTGTCCAGCGCCCACCCTCCGCCAAATGGGACCCCCTCCTCCTGAGGCTGCTATGCCCCTCCGAGGCACCACGGACGACGAGAATCACCTTCTAGCCGGGCCTAATCCTCCCTCCCGCTTTCGACACGGGGAGACCACACCCGTCGCGTAGGCTCTCATCCTGAAAGCGTCGAGGGCCGGCGAGGACGACAGATCACCGGCACCCTCGAAGGCCGGTCCCCGTACAATACGTCCCGCATGTCTGACGCCCCCGAGTCGCCACGCACTGCCCATGACCTGAGCGTCCTCGCTGCCTGGCGACTGCTCGTCACGCCGACGCCCCGCCGCGTCCGCGACGCCATCGACGGCGACGAAGCCGGCCCCGCCCCGGGCATCAGGCGGTATAGCGGGCTGCTGGTCGTGATCGGGCTGCTGAACCTCAGCGCGATCAACGTCATCGTTGCCAGCACCGTCCCCGACCCGGTGCTTGCCGTCGTGGCGGCGCTGCTGCATCTGGCGGTCATTCCAGGACTGCTGCTGGCGTTCGCCGTCGCGCCGCCTGACGAGATCAATGTTGTTGAGTTGCTGGTGCTCGGCCTGGGCCTGGGCATGCTCATCCTGGTCACTGGCGGGCTGGCGCTGGCGCTGCTGCCCGTGCGCCTCGTCCCGATCAACGTCGTCATGTGGACCGCCGGCCTGACGCTGGTGATCGCCGTGTTCGCCTTCAAGCGCGCCACGAACTGGCAGCCACCAAGCTTCGGTAGCCGCGCTGACCTGCTCTGCGCGGCGCTGGTCGTCCTGGTCGCGGCCGGCCTGCGACTGCCGGGCCTGGGCTACTCCGAGTTCCAGGGCGATGAGACGGAGGTCATCCTGCGAGCGGTCGGCGTCGTCCAGAACCTGCCGGACGCGATCTTCTACCACGGGAAGGGTCCCGGCGAGGTTGTGGTGGTCGCCACGCAGTACGGGCTGCTCGGGGCCATCAGCGAGGGCATGGCGCGGCTGCCGTTTGCACTGGCCGGCATCGGCGGCGTGCTGGCGTTCTTCGTGTTGGCGCGGCGGCTGCTCGGGTTGCCGGGGGCCACGGCCGGCGCGCTGCTGCTGGCGACAAACGGCTATGTCGTGGCGTTCTCGCGTATCACGCAATATCAGAGTCTCGTGCTGCTGCTGGGGACGCTGGCGTTGTGGTGCGCCGTTCGCTGGAGCCAGAGCGGGGGCCGCATCTGGCCGGTGCTGGCCGGGGCGCTGGCGGCCGGCGCGGCGTTAGCCCACTACGACGCGCTGTTCGTGCTGCCACCCATCGCGCTGGTGGCGTTCTGGCGCACTCGCTGGCGCGGCCTGATCGACTTCGAGCTGCTGGCACCGTGGCGGCAGGGCGCGCTGATCGGGGCCGGGTTGCTGGCGCTATTCTTCGTGCCATACCTGGATAGCCCGCTGTTCGCCCTCGCCACCGGCCGCATTGAGGACCGGGTGGGGGGCGGCTTCCCGCACAACAATCTGCCCGGCATCGTCGCTTCGGCCACGCTGTACCTGGGTACGATGTTCCCGCTGCTGGTGGCCGCGCTGATCGTACTCGGGGCCGTGGTGGGTGCGGCCGGACGGCTGATGCGCCGCCCTGATACGCCACCATTGCGCGTCTG
>JBBQBU010000334.1:0-6739 GCA_038318015.1 Chloroflexota bacterium
GCTGGCGCGGGGTCGGTCCTACGCACGCGGCAACCGCGTCCTCGATGTCGAGGTGTCGCCCGGACTGGTGCGGGCGCGCGTGCAAGGCTCCCGCCCGCAGCCATACCGCGTCGAGATGCTGATGGAGCCGTTCCCCGATCAGGTCTGGGATCGGGTGATTGCGGCACTGGCCCGGCAGGCACTTTACGCCGCCAAGCTGCTGGCGGGAGATTTACCAGCCGAGGTCGTCCAGTTGTGCGACGCTGCCGAAGCGCCGCTCTTTCCCAGCCACCCCGACGACATCCAGATGAAATGTAGTTGCCCGGATTGGGCGGTACCGTGCAAGCACGTCGCCGCCGTCCACTACGCGCTTGCCGCCGAACTGGACCGCGACCCCTTCCTATTGTTCCGGCTCCGAGGCCGGACCCGCGAAGAACTGACGGCCGCGTTGCGTCAGCGTCGCGGCAGCTTCGGGTCCGTCGGAGCGGCGCGGTTGGCTGCCACCGAGGTCGCTGCCGCCGCTGCCGCCCAGACTGAAGAGATCCCAATCTCGCGATTCTGGGAGCACGGGCCGGGCCTGGACACGCTGCACTTCGACATCCACCCGCCCGAAGTTCCCGGTGCGATCTTGCGGCTGCTAGGACGGCCGCCGGGCTGGGGCGGCCAGGACGACCTGTTGGTGAGCCTGCACGACCTCTACCAGATTGCGTCGGCGAGTGTCCGCGATGCTGCGCTGGCCGATGTTGAGGTCGAGCCGGCATCTGCCGAAGCCTCCGAGGATTGACCGGCAGATTGACAGGCGGCCCGCCGAGCCGGTACTACCCCGACTCGACTATGACCGTACTGCCGTTGCCCGCCGTTCACGCCACGCCGGTTCCGCCCGCGAATCGGCCGCCTGCGCGTGCTGCCGGTTTTGGCCGCCTCGACCTGTCGCTAATGGGCGTTCTGGCGCTGCTGGCGCTGGCGATCCGGCTGCCGTACCTCTGGCTAGTGCCGCGCTTCACCGACGAGACCCTCGAAGTGCTGCACAGCCTTGCCATCGTCAGAGACGGCACCCGTCCCCTGACGAACTACGATAGCTACTACGGCGCGCTCTACAACTACCTGGTCGCGTTCGCACTGGCCGTATCAGGCGAGAGCGCCCTGGCACCGCGCGTCGTCGTCCTCGTGGCTGGCGTTGCTACAGTGGCCGTGACCTATCTGCTTGGCCTTGAACTTGCCCGCCGCCTCGGCCCGAGCGGTCCGGCTGGCCGCAGTCCATTGCACGCGCGGCTGGTCGGTTTGCTGGCCGCCGCACTGCTGGCGACAAACGGCCCGCACGTCGTCGTTAACAGTCACATCGCATGGTCGAACTGCCTGACGCCACTGTTCACGACGCTGGCCTGCTACGTGCTGGTCCGCGCCGGCCGCTCGACCAAGTCGCGCTGGCCGCTGCCGCTGGCTGGGCTGCTGCTCGGGCTGGCGCTCCAGACGCACCCGCTGGTCGTGACGCTGCTGCCGGGCCTCGCGGCCGCAGTGCTGCTGAAGAATTGGCGCGTGCTGCGGCTGCCCAGCCCGTGGCTGGCGTGCCTGCTCCTCCTGGCAGCCTATGCCAACGTGCTGATCTACAACGCAGAACACGGCTTCGACTCGCTGTGGAGTGCCCAGCGTATCCAGGCAGAGTACGCCCAGGATCAGCAGGCCGCCACCGGCTACGGCGAGACGGTGGGCAGCATGCTGGTGCTGCTCGGGCGCGTCCTCGGTGGGGCCGTCGATCAGCGCGAGAGCGTCGCCGCCTACCTCGTCGATCCTGGCGTGCTGCTGGTGGTCGGGCTGTCGCTGGCCGGACTTGTGCTGCTCGCCGCGCGCCGCGAGTTTGTGCCGTTGCTCGCCTGCCTCAGCTTTCTGCTGATCCTGCCGGCCGCCAACGCCAAGTTTCAGACGCTGCTGACGACCCGCTACCTGATGCCGGTCGGGCCGCTGCTGCTGACGTGCGCCTGCTACGCCCTGGTCTGGTTGGCCGAACGCGCCCGCCGCCTGCGCCCGGACTTCCAGCGCCGGCCGCTGCTGGCCGCCCTGATGATCGGGCTGATGCTGACCGCGCTGCCGCTGGCGTCGCTCGACCGGTACTACCGGCGGGCCTTCGAGCGGTCGGACACGAACGAACGTATCTTGAAGCTTGTGGGCGAGGTCCAGGCCGCCCGTGCGCCGACCGAAATGCTGCTGGTTGACGACAGTATCGGCGCGGAACTGCCGGACACTGGCGTCACCGAGGTGCGCGGCCTTGAGTACCTGTTGACGTTCGGCGAGGTACCGTATCGGATGGTCAAGCCCAGTCCCGGCCGCCTGCAAGATGCGCTCGACACGCAGCCGACGGTGCTGGCGATTCTGAACGCCCGCGACGCCGCGACCGCCGCTGCCCGCGTCCGCGTTGAGCCGCTCGACCCGCGCCCGGCCGTCGAGACCGGGCGCATGTTCGACTTCCGGCTGTACCGACTGCACCGCCCCCGTGCGTAGCGTCGCCATCGCGGCAGCGGTGATCGCCCTCGGGAACATCGTCAGCCGGCTGCTGGGGCTGGTCCGCGAGCAGGTGATGGCGGCCTTGTTCGGGGCGACCGCCGCGACGGATGCCTTCGTGGCGGCCTCTGCCGTGCCGCAGATCGTCTACGACCTGCTGGTCGGCAGCGCGATCACGGCGGCGCTGGTGCCGATCCTGGTCGATGCCGTCGAAGACGAGGAGCGACTCTGGCGACTGCTCAGCACCCTCCTGACACTGGTGGCGCTGATGCTGGCGGCGGTCGCCGTAGTCCTGGGGCTGGCCGCGCCGATCGTGGTGAGCCTGCTGGCGGCCGGCTTCACGCCGGAGGTGCAGGCCGCTGCCGTCCCGATGGTCCGGCTGATGCTGGTAGCCGTCGTGTTGCAAGGGCTGGCCGGCGTTCTGACGGCTGTCCTCTACGCGCGCCGCCGCGTGACGCTGCCGGCCTTCGCGGCGGCGGTCTACAACGGCGGCATCATCCTGGCGGCGTTGCTCCTCCACGATGTGCTGGACGTGTACGCCCTGGTGGTCGGCGTCGTCATCGGCGCGGCCGGACAGATCGTGCTGCAAGCGCCGGGCCTGGGGCGCTGGCGGTACCGGCCACTCCTGGAGTTGCACCGACCGGAAGTCCGCGCGATCCTCCGTCTCTACCTGCCGGTCGCGCTCGGCATGATCGTCACCATCGCCGGCATCGTCATCGACCGCAACTTGGCGTCGCGGCTGGCCGAGGGCAGCCTGTCCGTCATGAACTACGCCACTCGGCTGATTCAGTTTCCGCTTGGCCTGGTCGGCACTGCCATCTCGTTCGCGGTGCTGCCGCTGCTGGCGCGGCACGCCAGTGCGCTTGCGACGGCTGCGCAGGGCGGCACGCCGGCTCCGCAGGCTGCGACCGACTACCGCGAGACGCTGCGATTCGGCGTCCGCTTCGTCCTGTTGCTGATGCTGCCGGCGACCGTCGGCCTGATCGTGCTGCGCGAGCCGCTGGTGCAACTCCTGTTTGAGCGCGGGCGCTTCGGAGAGGTCGAGACGGCCCGCACGGCGCTGGTGTTCCTGGCCTATGCGCCGCAGTTGCCGTTTACGGCGCTGGATCAACTGCTGATCGTGGCGTTCTACGCCCGCAAGGACACCCGTACGCCGGTCGTCATCGGCGCGGTGACGGTGCTGGTGTACGTCGTCTCAGCGTTGCTCCTGATCGGGCCGCTGGACGTGGCCGGGTTGGCGCTGGCTAACGCGATTCAGAATAGCGCGCACGGCCTGATCTTGCTGGTACTGCTAGAGCGGGCCGGGGCGGGGCTGATTGACGGCGCGTTGACCGTCTGGACGCTGCGGGTGCTGCTCGCATCGGTCGGCGTGGGCGGCGCGCTCTGGCTGGTGAGTCCGCTGCTGCTGCCGGCGGCCGGTGGAGCCGCCGGCCTGCTGCTGATGCTCGGCGTCCTAGCAGGCATCGCGGCTGTGGTGTACGTCGCGCTGCTGGAGCTGCTCGGCGTGCGCGACGCCCGGCTGCTGGTGCGCCTGTTCCGCGAGCGGGCGACCGGCCCACGGCCAGCCTGAGTTTCCCTCTGGATCGCCGCTGGTCCGTGCGAAACCCCTGCGGCGCGATGCTCAGTTAGAATGGCAGTCTGGCATCTGGCTGGCTACTGGTCGAGTCGTGTCGGCGTCTTGCTCGGGCCGCTTTTCATGATGCTGCCGGCCTTCGCGACGCATTCGTTGCAGATGAACGCGCCGCCGCCGCCCGCCACGAGCTTCTTGACTTGATCCTCGGTCTTCCGACAGAACGAGCACTGATACTGCACCAACTCACCTGCCACGAACCCTCCCCCGGCGCACTCGCGCGCGCATCTGCCTGTCGGCGGGCCTGCCCGCTCGCAGGCGACCCGTCAGCGACGGTCCTGGTCAACTATGCTTCAGGTGCAATCTTGGGACCAAGAAGTGGCCCGCCGCCTCGGGGCGGGCGCGCAACGGGAGGCGGGATGAGCGCAGACGTGCTGCCGATTCTCGGGATCACAATGGGCGATGCGGCCGGCATTGGGCCAGAGATCATCGTCATGGCGCTGATGAAGGAAGAAGTTCGGGCGAAGGCGCTCGCGGTCGTCCTCGGTGATGCCAGCGTCATCGCGGACGCGGCGCGGATCGTCGGGTGCAGCTTGCCAGTGCGGGTCATTGACACGATCGTGCCTGACGACCTGACGAACGATGCCATCTGGGTGCTCGACTTCAAGAATCGGCCACTGGACGGCCTGGTGCGTGGCAAGGTGGACGCCATCAACGGCAAGGCGGCCTTCGAGTATATCGACCGGGCGGTCACCCTGGCGCTGGCGGGTACCATCGACGCCATCGTCACCGCCCCGCTGAACAAAGAGGCGATGCACCTCGGCGGCTTCAAGTACCCTGGCCACACCGAGGCGCTGGCCGCCCTTTGTGACGTGGCGGACGACGACGTGACGATGCTGCTGGCGTCGCCCCGCTTGCGGGTGTCGCACGTCTCGACCCATTGCTCGATGATGGAGGCCGTCACGTCGCTGACGACCGACCGCGTGGTGCGCGTCGGGCGGCTGACGGCTGAGGCGGTCGCGCCGCTGGTGTCGCGCAAGCCGAAGATCGCGCTGGCGGGAATCAATCCGCACGCTGGCGAAAACGGCCTGTTTGGACCCGAAGACGAGCGCGAGATCAGGCCGGCGGCAGCTGCGCTCCAGGCTGAGGGTATTGACGCCTACGGTCCGATCCCTGGCGACACGGTCTTCCTGCGAGCGCTGCGCGGCGAGTTCGATGCGGTGGTCGCCATGTACCATGACCAGGGGCACATCCCCGCGAAGCTGGCCGGCTTCGACGACTGCGTGAACATCACACTGGGACTGCCGATCATCCGCACGTCGGTTGACCACGGCACGGCGTTCGACATCGCAGGCACCGGCAAGGCAGCGCCCGTGAACATGGAGGTCGCCATCGACCTGGGGGCCGGCATGGGGCGCGCACGGCGGGCGGCACGAGGGGCATAATCGGCAGCGCGGCAGCCGCGACGTACTCATGTAGAATGACGGCTGTACCTTAACGATTAGTGATTTCCGCGACGTTCAGCGCCCATGATCCCATCGGTGGGTACGCGGCGTCGCACGCTGAGGGGTTTGATGTCCATGTCGATTGCTCCGGTTCTCTCGCTCACGACGCGCGGCTCGCGGCTCGCACGGCGAAGCTTGCTGATTGCTTCGACGGCTGGCCTGCTGGTCTTCAGCGCCTGCTCCGGCGCAGTGCCGCCCGCCAACACGCCGCTGCCGACGCCAGCGCTCAAGCCGACAGCGCCAGTCTCGGCGTCGCCCAGCCCGGCGGCTAGTCCGGCAGCGAGCCCGGCATCGGCTCCGATTCCGGGTGCGGTCGCCAGTCCGTCACCGAGCCCGGCCCCGCGCTAACGGCCGATGCTGCGCGTCGCCCGCCGTCCGATTCGCTCGGGGGGCGGGCGTTTGCGTTCCGTCTTCTTGTCGCGGCTGTAGAGGCGCGCTTACACTGCACCATGAGGCAATCACAGCCGGTGACGGTATCGAGACGATGCGCGATTTGACAGATCGGGCGCTGAACGTGGCCGCTCTGGCTGGCGCGACCTACGCCGATGTGCGGGTGGAGCGGCTCGAACGGCAGGTCGTGTCGGTGAAAAATGGCCGCCCCGACGGGCTAGTCGAGGATGAGGGCCAGGGCTTCGGGGTGCGCGTCATCGTTGATGGTGCCTGGGGCTTCGCCAGTTCGTCACGGCTCGATGCGCGCGAGGTCGAGCGGGTAGCGCGACAGGCCGTCCAGATCGCACGGGCCAGCGCAGGCGTCCTGTCCGAGCCGGTCGATCTTGGCGAGCCGATTCGGTCGGTTGCTAGCTACGCGACGCCGATGCAGATTGACCCGTTCACCATCTCGCTGGACGAGAAGCTAGGCCGATTGCTTGAGGCCGACGCTGCGATGCGGGCGGTACGCGGCATCGCTGTGACCGAAGGCAGCTTCGAGTGCCAGCGGATTCGCAAGGTGTTCGCCTCGTCAGAAGGCAGCTACGTCGAGCAGACGCTGCTGGAGACTGGTGCAGGCATTGAGGCGCTAGCCGTGGGCGACGACGAGGCACAGCGGCGGTCGTTCCCGAACAGCTTCGGTCGCCAGCACGCCACGGCCGGCTACGAATACTTTCTGGCGATGGGGCTGGTCGAGAACGCCGCGCGCACCGCAGAAGAGGCCGTCCAACTGCTGACCGCCAAAGCCTGCCCCGACGAGGTG
>JBBQBU010000335.1:0-6718 GCA_038318015.1 Chloroflexota bacterium
CACCACCGGAGGGGGGTCCCTGGCGGCATCGCAGTTCACCAAGCCCCCGGCGATCATCGGCAAGGCGTCACCCCGGACGCAGGTGCATCTGTCCCAGCATGGACAGTATGTTCGTCAGGGATGCGTCAAGTGCCGCCCGCCCTTGGGAAGATGGCCGCACCCCTCACCCCCCGGCCCCCTCTCCCGCAAGCGGGAGGGGGGTGTCCTCCGACCACCACCACATCTTCATCGTCGTTGGCGAGCCGCCATGCACATGGTTATCGCGGTAGGCTATCCAGCACCTATCAGCGCCTCGACATTGGATACTCATGGCATACTTGTACGGTTGGGATGAGACAGCGGCGTGTCCTCGCTGACGTGCCGCACCATTGCATGTCAGGGGGGGTCAACATGGCTGTTGAAGTTCGCACGACGACCGTCGAGAAGCTGTATATCAACGGCGAGTGGGTCGAAGCGACGGGCGGCGCAACCTTCGAAGTGAAGAACCCGGCCACCGGCGAGGTGGTCGCCAGGGCCGCCGATGCAACAGTTGAGCAGGCGACCGCCGCCATTGAGGCCGCCGACCGCGCCTTCAAGCCGTGGTCGAAGATGCCGGCCGAGCAGCGCGCTGAGATCCTGACCCGCGCCTACCAGATCATGATTCAGCCCGACCGGCTGGAACACATCGCCCGCGTTCTGACCCGCGAAAACGGCAAGCCACTGGCCGAGTCGCGCGGGGAGCTGAAGCAGGCTGCCAGTTTCATTCAATGGAGTGCCGAGGAGGCGAAGCGCGTCTACGGCCGGACGGTGCCCGCCGCCGCCGAGAACAAGCGCATCCTGGTGCTGAAGCAGCCGGTCGGCGTCGTCACGGCCATCACGCCGTGGAACTTCCCCGGCAGCATGATCACCCGCAAGGTGACGCCGGCCCTCGCGGCGGGCTGCACGGTGGTGCTGCGCCCGGCCAGCCAGACGCCATTCACCGCCATCGAGATCTTCAAGGTGTTCGCCGAGGCCGGCCTGCCGGCGGGCGTCGCCAACCTGATCACCAGCAAGAAGTCGGCGGAGATCGGCAAACTGTTCGTTGAGCATCCGCTGGTGCGGAAGATCACGTTCACCGGCTCGACGGAGGTCGGCAAGATGCTGGCAGCGGCGGCGACGGCCCACGTCAAGCGCACGTCGATGGAGCTTGGCGGCCACGCACCGTTCCTGGTCTTCGCAGACGCCGACCTTGACGCCGCTGCCCAGGCCGTCATTTCGTCCAAGTTCCGCAACGCCGGCCAAACCTGCATCTGCGCCAATCGTCTGTACGTCGAGCGGTCGATCTCCGAGACGTTCGGCAAGAAGGTGGCAGACCTGACGGCTGCGTTGAAGGTCGGCAACGGCCTGACGGACGGTACGCAGATCGGTCCGCTGATTGACGAGGCGGCCCGTGAGAAGGTCGAGGACCAGTTGCAGGACGCGCTGGCTAAGGGCGCGACGCTGCTGGTCGGCGGCAAGCGCCTGACCGACGGCGAACTGAACGACGGCTTCTTCTACGCCCCGACGGTCGTCTCGGGTGCCACCGACGAGATGAAGGTGGTGACGGAAGAGACGTTCGGCCCGCTGCTGCCGATCATCGCCTTCGACTCGGAGGCCGAGGCCATCGAGAAGGCGAACGACACGCCGTACGGCTTGGCAGCCTACTACTTCACGACCAACCTCGGACGGATGTTCCGGGTAGCTGAGGGGCTGGACTACGGCATCGTCGGCTGCAACGATCCGCTACCGACTGGCGCGCAGTTGCCGTTTGGCGGCATGAAGGAGAGCGGCCTCGGGCGCGAGAACGGTGCAGAGGGCATTGAGGCGTTCCTTGAGACCAAGACCGTCTCAATTGGCGGCATCTAGGCTCCGCAGCTCCGCGACCGCATCAGTTCGGCCCCCTGCTCCGGCATACTCGTGCCGGGACAGGGGGTCTCTTTGTCTCCGGCAGAACGACTGACGAGGGCTTGCTGATGCGCGTCGTGATGATCTCCAAGGCGCTGGTCGTCGCGGCGTACCAGCGCAAGTGTGAGGAGATCGCCGCGCACCCCGACATTGACCTGACCGTGGTGGTGCCGACTGCCTGGGCCGGTCAGCGGTACGAACCGGGCTTTCTGCACGGGTACAAGACATTGGTGGAACCAATCCGCTTCGACGGCAAGTTCCACCTCTTCTACTTCCCGACGCTGGGCCGCATGCTGCGTGACCTACGCCCGGACATCGTGCACGTTGACGAGGAGCCGTACAACCTGGCGACGGTCCTGGCAACGCGTCAGGCGCTGGCCGTCGGCGCACGCCCGATCTTCTTCACCTGGCAGAACCTGCACCGGCGGTATCCGCCGCCGTTCCGCTGGTTTGAGCAATACGTCTACCGGCGGTCGCGCCTCGCCATCGCTGGCAACGCCGAGGCGGTGGACGTGTTGCGGGCGAAGGGATACGCCGGGCCGAGCAGGGTCATCCCGCAGTTCGGCGTGGACCCTGAGTTGTTCGCACCGGCCACAGACCCGCCCAACCGGAGCGGGCAGCCGTTCACCATCGGCAATGTCGGCCGCTTCACGCCCGAGAAGGGGCTGTCGGTGCTCCTGGATGCGGTAGCGAGCCTGCCCGGCGACTGGCGACTCCGACTGATCGGGGCGGGCGACATGCGCGACGAGTTGCAGGCACGCGCTGCCGCGCTCGGGATCGCCGGGCGGGTCAGCCTTGAGCCGTACGTGCCGTCAACGGAGGTGCCCGCCCGCCTCCGCGAACTGGATGCGTTGGTGCTACCGTCCCTCACGACGCCGCGCTGGAAAGAGCAGTTCGGGCGCATCCTGCAAGAGGCAATGGCCTGTGGTGTGCCAGTGGTCGGTTCGGACAGCGGCGAGATCCCGCACGTCGTCGGAGACGCCGGTCTGATCGTGCCCGAGGGGGACGCCGCTGCCCTGTCCGCCGCGCTGACGCGGCTGGCCTCATCCGCCGACCTGCGCCACGACCTCGCACAGCGGGGCCGCCGGCGTGTGCTGGAACGGTTCACGCACGCCAGCATCGCCGCACAGACGGCCCAGGCCTACCGGGACGTGTACGCCGGCAGCGCATAGGACGCGCGCACCGATGCTTGCGCTCTTTCGGCTGAGAGTGGTCCCACAGAACTGGACCCTACTGGCCCTCTGATAGGACCGCTATTGCCGTTACACTCGGCTCAACACGCTGTTGCGAGGTACCGCCAATGACCGTCACGGACAAGACCAGAATCCGCACCCACCCTGAGCGCGCCGTGCCAGACGAGGCTGACGAGATCCTCGCCAAGGGGCTGGTGGCGCACGTCGGCTTCGCAGTTGACGGCAATCCGTTCGTCATCCCGATGCTCTACCACTACGAGGACAACGTGGTCTATATCCACGGGCAACGCGGCGGCCGGCTGCCGCGCACGCTGCGATCTGGCGACAACGTCTGCATTGAGGTGACGATTCTTGACGGTTTGATTGCCTCACGGGCTGCCCTGTACCACTCGGCCAACTATCGCAGCGCGATCGGCTTCGGCGTCGCGCGCGAGGTTACTGATCGGGACGAAAAGGAAGCGGTACTTGAACGGATGACACGCCGGTACTTCCCCGGCCGCACCGTTGGCGAGCACTACAGCGCGCCGACGGACAACGACCTGAAGATCACCGGCCTGATGGCGATTGACCTGGATGAGGTGAATGGCAAGAAGCGGACTGGCCCGCCGGCCGGCCCGGATGACACTGACGACAGCCCGGATGCTTTCGGGACGCGCGGGATCGTGCCCGTCAATCCGACGGGCGAGGTCGGCCCCTGCCCATTTGGCTGACCGATACGCGCCACACTCGCAGCCTCAGGTTCACTTCCTGGGCCAAAGCAATGGAGTCAGGGGCGGTCGAACACGGCCTGGATGTTGACGAGCCGTCCCTCATCGAAGTTGCGGGTACCGTTCGCCCGGACGAGCGGCAACTCGTCGCCCAACACCAAGGCCTGGAGGGTTGGCGGCGCACCAGGGGCCGGCAGCGGTGCCAACGATGTCACCGCCGTCACGTCCTCCCACGCGACAAGGCCGAAGCCGGCCTGTTCGATCAATGTCCGCAAGTCATCCGGAGTCAGGAGGATGCTGCTCGCCTCATCACGCGCCCACATCTGCGGGTAGATTACGGGCTGGACCGTCCCGAGCAGCGGCTCTTGCAGCGCGAGGCGACCGCCAGGGCGAATCACGCGGTGAAACCCGCCGTATGAGCGCGCCTTGTCGGCGATGTTCATGCCGCTGTTCTGGGTCCACACGACATCAAACGACCCGTCATCGAACGGAAGCTCCAGCGCGTTCCCGACGTGGAACCGTACGCGGTCACTCAAGCGAAGCTGGTCGGTGAGGAGCGTGCCGGCGTGGACGTACGATTCGGTCAGGTCGAGCACATCAACCTGGCAGCCGAACATCACGGCGAGCGTTCGTGCCGGCCCGCCGAGTCCACCGCCGACGTCAAGCACGCGCGTGCTCGGCGTCAGATTGGCGAGTCGGGCGAGCCGTTCGGTGGCGGGCTTGCCGCCGCCATGGAACTGGTCCAGCGGCGCAAGGATGTCGATGGTCAGCGCGTCGAGATCCCGACCGCTTTCGCGCAGCACGTCCAGGATGCGCTCTCCAAGGCCGTCGCGCTCCCAGTACCGGCGAATCTGCTGAGAATCGGGTTCGTCGTTCATACCACCCCCCGCCAACCGCCGCATCGGCATCTCGTCACGCATACGCGCCGCAGGAACGCACTATGGCTGCTCAGCGGCTCGGGCGACAGGATACTCGGGGCGACGGACGGCGCGCCAAACTATCGAGCGGGATGGGCAGCCAGCGTCTTGCGGACCAGCGCCAGCACGTCGGCGTACGGGACGCGCTCCAGCGTGCCCCAGGCCGGGTGCCGGCGAAACGGCCGCGACCGCGCGGTGATGACCTGGCAGAGTGCTCGCGCTATCGCCACGTCGTCGCGACTAAACTGTTCCGCCATGCTCAGGATGCTGCCCGACTTGAAGTAGCGCAGCCAGTCCAGGCGCGGCAGGTCGCTCGGCTTGAGCGGCGGCCGGCCCTGGCAAAAGTCGCAGATGCCGCACGGCGAAGTGTCCGTGTCGCCCAGGTAGCCGACCGCGTGCGCCTGCCGGCAGCCCTGTGCCAGCACGAAGCCGCGCACCGTCGCCAGCCGCTGGCGCTCACTGGCCAGGCCGTCGCGCACAGATTGGAGCAGCGCCGGCGTGTCAACCTCGCGATCTGGGCGCCGCAGCACCTGATACCGATGCAGCACGCCGGACGCCTTCGCCTGGGTGCCGGCGTCCTCCTCGACGCGGCGCATGACCGCGACAGCCGCCGCCAGTGACACGCGCGCCCCGAGTGCCGCCTTCCGCAGTTCGATGGTCTGCCAGACCCGGCCGCGCTTCGATTCGGCCACCAGCGCCCGCCAGATCGCCCCGTCCCGCTCTCCGAGCACGGCAGCCGTCGCTTCGGCGTCGTGGTCAAGCGGCAACTGATACGGGTCGTAGGCGGGCGTAAGCGCCCGCACAATGCCGCGCAGCTCCAGGCGGGCGAATAGCGTCCGCACGGCAACCGCGTCCAGGTCGAACTCCTCGCCGATGGTGTACGGGTTGAACGCCAGGATATCGGCGGCCTCTTTGGAGGTGAAGGCGACGTTCAGCGCGCCTCGCACCTGGTCGTCGTCGGGTGCCTTCGCCTCCACGAAGTTCGCTAGAGCCGGCAAGTCGCCATCGTCGTACAGCAGGACGCCCTCGGCCGGCTGGCCGTCGCGGCCGGCGCGCCCGACCTCTTGCACGTAGCCTTCAAGGCTGCGCGGCGCGTGGGCGTGAATCACCCGACGCACGTTTGGCTTGTCCACGCCCATGCCGAACGCGATGGTCGCCACCACACAGGCGATGTCGTCGCGCAGAAACGCATCCTGGGTTGTGGCGCGGACCTCCGGCGCAAGGCCGGCGTGATACGGCTGTGCGGAGATACCACCCTGCTCCAGCAGACGGGCCAATTTCTCGGTGTCGGCCTGCCGCAGCGCATAGACAATGGTCGGCGCGCCGGGGTCCGCGCGCACGATCTCCAGCAAGCGGCGCTCGCGGTCGCCCGGCACCTCGACCGTCAGCGCCAGATTCGGACGGCGCGAACCGGTGTGCACGAGGCCATCCGCCGGCAGATTGAGAGTCGCCTGAATATCGGCCTGGACGTTCGGCGGTGCGGTCGCGGTGAGCGCCAGCACCGGCGGATTGCCCAGATCTGAGCAGAGCAGGGGCAGCCGCAGGTAGTCCGGGCGAAAGTCGTGGCCCCAGGCGCTGATGCAGTGGGCCTCGTCGATGGCGAGCAGCGGCACCCGCACCCGCAGCAGGGCCGAGATGAACCGCTCGTTCGCCAGCCGCTCCGGCGCGACGTAGAGCAAGTCGATCTCCCCACGGGCCAACCGCCGCAGCACGTCTGACGCCTCTTCGCGCTCCAGCGTCGAGTCGAGACGAGCCACCCGCAGCACCGCCCGCGCCTTCTCAACCTGATCGCGCATCAGCGAGATCAGCGGCGAGACGACCACCACGGTGCCATCAAGCAGCGCTGCCGCCGCCTGATAGGTCAGGCTCTTGCCCGATCCTGTCGGCATCACTCCGAGCGACGACTGGCGGGCCTGAGCGCGCCCAATGAGGGCCAGTTGCGGCGGGCGCGGCAGCAGCCCGAAACGGTCGAAGACCTTTGTGGCGAGCGCGGCATCGG
>JBBQBU010000336.1:0-6705 GCA_038318015.1 Chloroflexota bacterium
GCGAACGTTCTCGGTCCGACCCTAGCACACATCATGTCATCCTGAAGCGAAGCGAGGGATCTCACCCGTTCCGCCGATGGTGTCGGTGAGATCCTTCGGCTGCGCTCCTAGGCTCGCTTCCACAAGTATCGTTGCGCGCAGCGTGACGATGTTCGTGGAAGCGAACATGCGGGCGCAGCCGAAGGATCTCACCGGCACCATCGGCGGTACGGGTGAGATCCCTCGCTTCGGTTCGGGATGACATGATGTGTGCGAGGGTCGGACCGAGAACATTCGCGTACGACAGTCCGAGTCACCCGAAGGCAAGGCGGGCTTGGCAGCGCCAAGCCCCTCCGATGCTCCTCGCCTCTCGCCACCCTACGTCCGCGACACCCTGCACTCAAGCTGCAATTCGGGTGCCTTCGCCATCTCAGCCAGGAACTCTTCGGCGTTCCGGTACGGCTTGTCCGGCAACAGACGGGCCGCCATCGGGAAGACCAGCGGCGAGGTGTCGAACGGGTACGGGTCGAGCGTGATCGACAACTCGCCAGCGTTGCGGATGCGAAGGATCCCGCTCGATCCGTCAGGGTACGGCAGCGGACCGATCTCGCCGTCTGCTGCGAGCCGCCACGCGAATTGCAGTTGCAACCGGTCCCACACCTGGAGCAGCAGGTAGTTGTACCAGGTGCGCGGATCGGTGGTGATGTGGGTGTGCAGCGAGCGCCCAAGCGCCCGCTCGGCCAACGACTGCTGAAACAGCGCCTGCTCGGCCAGGAACTCATCGACGAGCAGGCGCTCCTCGGGGCTGAACCTGCGCTCGGCCAGCCTCCAGGTGCCGTAGCGGTCGTTGTAGAGGCCCGCGCCGTGCATGCTCACCAGGATGCCCGTCGTCGGGGCAACGTCAGCCGCCATCTGGATGCCGCGCCGGTAGAGCGGCACATGCTCGTGCGGAGTCAACTTATAGAACTGCCACGGCTGGCCCGTCTCCGGGTCCAACGTCGGGGATTCCTCCCAGGCGGCCCAGCCGTTGTCGTGGCGAATGCCCGCTTCGATGACCTGCTCGCGCGGATCGAACGTCGGCGTGTGCTCGTTGCCCCAGCGACTCGCGAAGAGGCCCGTCTGCACGCCATGATCCGGCTGGCGCACCACCAGCAACTGCCCGTGGAAAATCTGGAAGATCACGTCGTCACCCCTTCAGGAGGCAGGATACAAGCGTCAGGAGGGGTCAGGTTCCGGCCGCCGGCCCATCGCCGCGAGACGGGCCGATCTGCAGGCTGCCGACACATCGGGGCGCACCGGAATACTGCGTGCCACACTACGGCGCGCGGGGCCGCACGTCGATGCGGCCCGCGCTCCCCGGGATCTCGACCGCCATCGTCGAGTACTGCCAGCGCCCGGCCGACCGGGTGCCGACGACGTAGAGCGTCCCCGAGCCCCGGGGGCCGGAGATCGGGATCGAGACATCCACATCGCCAGACTGGTTCTCAACGTTGATGTTGCCCTGTATCCAGAACCCGGACTCGATTGGCTCTCCAAGCGCCGCGACGACCTGCGGGTTCGCACGCGCCTGCGCCATGCCCACCTGGTAGGCATCAGAGTTGCGGATCGCGGTGGAGACCGTGCCGAAGATGGCGAACACGAACAGCCCCAGCCCGCCGCCGCAGAGCACCAGCGGTAGCAGGCAGCCGACCGGCAGTGCCCACTTCCAGTTACGGCCCCACCAACTCCGTCCTGATGGCGGCGGTGATGGCGGGGGCGGCGGTGATGTCGGCGGAAGTGGCGGCGGCGGATATCTCGGATCGTGCGGCGGCTGATTCATGGCGTTGCTACGTCTCCTCCAGGCTTCTGCCCATCATCACGTTGCTCCTGGCCGCTGTTTCCTCGATCAGCTCCCAGATGCGCGTCGGCGACAGCGGCATCTCGTGGATGCGGACCCCGAACGGCGACAGCGCGTCCTCGACAGCCTCCGCCAGCAGCGCCGGCACCGGGATCGAGCCAGCCTCGCCAGCCCCCTTCGCGCCCAACGGGTTGAGCGGACTAGGTGTCTCCAGATGGCCGACCTCCAGGTGCGGAATCTCCATCGCCGTCGGCAGTAGGAAGTCCATAAAGCTGGCGTTCACGAGTTGGCCCGTCTCGTCGTAGACCAGCCGCTCATAGAACGCGCCGCCAATGCCCTGCGCCACGCCGCCATGAATCTGCGCCTCGACGATCATCGGGTTGACCAGCGTGCCGCAGTCGTGGACGGCCACGTAGCGCAAAAATGACACGTCGCCGGTCTTCGGGTCCACCTCGATGATGGCCGCGTGCAGGCCACTGGCCCAGGTCGCGCGTTCGGGCGCGAAGTAGCCGCGCGCCTCAAGCCCCGGCTCTTCGCCCGGTGCCAGGACCGCCCCGGTGCGCGGCTTGACGAGGCGCAACGCCGCCTCGCTGGCCGCCTTGTCGTAGGCATAGCGGATCGGATTCGCGGCCGTCGCCAGCGCCCCGAGCGTCAACTGACGGTCCGGCGCGCCCCGCACCCGCGCCACGCCGTCCACCAGTTCCACGTCGGACTCGGTCACTTCCAGCAGGCCCGCCGCCAGGCTCACCACCTTGTCGCGCACGGTGCCAGCAGCGATGTGGATGGCGTTGCCGGCCGTCACCAGGGCACGGCTGGCGTAGGTGCCCGCACCCCACCCGAAGCGGCTCGTGTCGCCCGTGATGACCGTCACCATCGTCGGGTCACAGCCAAGCTGCGACGCGACAATCTGCGCAAAACTGGTGGCGTGCCCCTGGCCCTGGCTGGTCAGGCCGGTAGCGCAGTAGACGTTGCCGCTCGGGTCGATCCGCACGTGCGCGCCCTCGTACGGCCCGATGCCGGTGCCCTCGACGTAGGCCGCGAACCCGAAGCCCAGGAATCGGCCCTCCGCGCGGGCTGCCGCCTGCTGCGCCCTGAACGCTGGCACGTCGATCATCTGCTCGGCCAGCGCGAGGCCGGCCGGGTAGTCGCCGCTGTCGTAGGTCGTTGGCGCGCCGTCCTGAAACGGCAGCCCGACATCCCATGGCATATCCTCTGGCTGGACGAAGTTGCGGCGGCGGACCTCGTTCGGCTCAAGGCCCAGCTCCCGCGCGATGCGGTCAATCAGCCGCTCCATCACGAAGCAGGCGTGCGGCCGGCCCGCCCCCCGGTACGGCGTGACGGCGACGGTGTTGGTGTAGACCACCGTGATCTCAGACCGGTAATTTGGCACCTTGTACGGACCCGGTAGCTGCGTCGCTGTGATGATCGGCGTGACGATGCCGTACGGCGTGTACGCGCCGCTGTCGTGGATCAGGCGGTCACGGACGCCCAGGATGCGCCCGTCTGGGTCCACGGCCACGGCGGCATCATGCACCTGGCCGCGCTCTTGGCTGGCCGCAATGAAGTGCTCGCGGCGGTCCTCGGTCCACTTGACCGGCCGGCCAAGCTGCATCGCCGCCCACGGGATCAGCACTTCCTCAGGGAAGAACATCAGGATCTTGGTACCGAAGCCCCCGCCCACGTCCGGCGCGACGACCTCAACTTTGAGTTCCGGCAGGCCGAGCATCGCCGCCAGCCCGTGCTTGATGGTGATCGGTGCCTGCGTCGAGTCCCAGACCTGTAAGCTGCCCTGGCGCTGGTCGTAGACGGCGACCACGCCGCGCGCCTCGATGGGGCTGCCACACGACCGTTCAATCAGCAGCCGTTCCTCGAAGACGTGCGCGGCCTGCGCGAACGCGGTATCGGGGTCGCCGACGGTCTGGTTGAAGCGGGCCGCGATGTTGTTCGGCACGTCGTCATGGACCAGCGGACGGCCATCATCGGCGGCGCGGGTGTAGTCCACGGTGGCCGGCAGCGGCTCCCACTCCACATCGATCTGTGCGACGGCGTCCTCGGCCAGATAGCGGCTGTCGGCCACGACCATCGCCACCGCCTCCCCGATAAATACCACCTTGTCCACGGCCAGCGGGCGCTGGGTCCGGCCGTGTGTCAGCGTCGGGTGCGGAACGACGAGCGGCGCAGGCTGGTTCAGTGTGCCTAGGTCGGCGGCCGTGTAGACGGCATGGACGCCGGTCATCGCCTTCGCGCGGGAGATGTCGATAGAGCGGATGCGGGCGTGCCCGTACGGCCCGCGCAGGATGGCCGCGTGCAGCGTGCCGGGCGGCTCAATGTCATCCACGAAGCAGCCGAGCCCGCGCAACAACCGGGGGTCTTCGTTGCGACGGATGGCCGCCCCGACGCCGCGCGTCATGAGCCGGCCCCCGGGGAGCCCTCACCCCCCCAACCCCCCTCTCCCACAAGTGGGAGAGGGGGGAGCCCCCGACCCGTCTCCCCTCTCCCACTTGTGGGAGAGGGGTCGGGGGTGAGGGCCACATCCGAAGCTTGTGGGGCGAGGGACGCGAGCCGCACGGCCTTGACGATGTTCTGGTAGCCCGTGCAGCGGCAGAGGTTGCCGCTCAGGCCCGCGCGGATCTCATCATCGGTCGGGCTGGGGTTCTCACGCAGCAGCGCCTCCATGCTGATGAGGATGCCCGGCGTGCAGAAGCCGCACTGCAGCCCGTGCGCCGTCCAGAACGCATCTTGCAGCGGCGACAACTCCGACTCGGAAGGGGCCAAGCCCTCGACCGTCGTGATGGCGCAGCCGTCAGCCTGCACCGCGAACATCAGACAGGAGCGTGCGGTGTCATCGTCCACCAGGATCGTGCAGGCACCGCAGACGCCGTGTTCGCAGCCGACGTGCGTGCCAGTCAGGCCAAGCTCATGCCGCAAGAAGTCACTGAGGAGCAGGCGCGGCTCGACCGTGCGCGTGTAAGCGCGGCCGTTCACCGTGACGCGCACTTCGACCATCGTTGACGCGTCAGTCACGCCGAAAGCTCTCCGTGGTCCGATTGTCTGGCGTGGCAGACACGTCACTCACCGCGCGCGCTCGTGCCCGCCGGCACGCGACCGGCAACGCCCGCTCCAGCAACACGCCGACGAGATGCCGGCGATAGATGGCGGTGGCCTGCACGTCGTCGGCCGGCTCGGTGGCAGCGCGCAAGGCGTCGGTGGCCGCCCGGACTGCCGCTGTTTCAAGTTGGCCGCTCGCATCGACGCGTGCCCCAACGAGGCACGCCGCAGCGGCTGTTCCCCGCACGGGCACCCCACCGACACCGGTCGCCACAATGCTGGCCGCCGAGACCGTCGCGCCGTCGTCGGCCAGCGTGACGGTCAGGCCAACACCGGCGATGGCGTAATCGCCGTGGCGACGGGCGAACTCCAGCCAGGCGCTGCCCGCACGCACCGGCTGCGTCGGAAACCAGACTTCGGTCAGCAGGTCGTCGGGGGCCAACGCCGTCGCGAGGTAGCCAAGATACAGGTCGCTGGCCGGGATCGAGCGGCTGCCGCGCGGCCCGTGAATGGTGACGTGAGCGTCCAGGCAGACGGCCACGGCCGGTAACTCGGCGGCAGGGTCGCCATGCGCGATGCTGCCGCCAACCGTCCCCCGATTCCTGATCTGCGGGTGCCCGACGTACCCAACGGCCTCGGCTAGGAGCGGCACGTCTCGCACAATGCGCGGGTCACGCTCCAGGGCGCGCTGCCGAGTCATCGCCCCAATAGCGTAGCCGGGCGCGGCGTCCGTATCACCCTCGGGCCACGCCTCGATGTACGCCAATTCCGCCACGCGGCCCAGGTCGATGAGCCGGGCGGGCGACGCGAGCCGCATGTTGAGTAGCGGTATCAGGCTCTGCCCGCCGGCCAGCAGTTTGGTATCGTCATCGGCCCCGGCCAGCGCACCGAGCACTTCGGCCAGCGAGCGCGGTGCGACGTAGGCGAACGGAGCCGGCTTCATGCTGCATCCTTCGGCGGGCTACGGGCGGCTGACGAGTCGCGGCTGAGCAATTCCTTGGGGGCATTCCCCGAGCGGCATGTGCACCGCACCTGCCGCGTCTCGCATGATACCGTGTACCCGCGCCGGTGCAACGACGTGCGCGTCAGCCGAACCGTCGCGCACCCCGATGCAGCTACGCACACGCCAGCGCACCCGGACATCTGCCCCTATCCCGGCGACATGCGCCTGCTACAGCACGAGCCGCTCTGGCTCGTTGTGATGCGCGCACCACGGTGTTCTGGTTACACTTCCGCGCAGATGCACACCTTCCCGGGCGCAATTGTCGCCCGGATGCGGGGTAGCCGAAGATGCCGAACGACGTTTCCTCCCCTGAGCAGCCCGCTTTCCCAGACGAACCGTCAGTCGATCAGCGCCGGCGCTTCGAGCTGTGGCGCGCAATGTCGAGCCTGTCGAAGGCGCAGGCGAACGGCGCGCTCAGTGCGGATCAGGCGCGCGTCATCGAAGGGCTGGCCGACAACCTGAAGCGACTCGCCGCGCAAATGACCGATCTAGCGCAACTCGGCCACCGCTACGTGGAATTGCTGGAAGCCCAGCAGCAGGCGCTCGCGGCAAGCGGTGAGTCATCTGACGAGTGCGACAGCGAGCCAGGGTCGTCGGCCGTCGCCTGACGCCACATCGCCCGCTGGGCTGCAATCTTGCCCACGCTGAAGACGTGAACAGCGTCCGTGCTGCGTGGTTCTCCTGGTGCACTACACGGCTAGTAGCCTGTCACATGAGTATTGATGGGTCGCAGCAAGTCATGTCATCCCGACCGCAGCGAGGAACGAGCGAAGCGGAGGGATCTCTAGTGACCGGTACTGGCGACTAGAGATCCCTCGATTGCGCTCGCAAGCTCGCT
>JBBQBU010000337.1:0-6662 GCA_038318015.1 Chloroflexota bacterium
TCAAACACAGGCGCGGTTGCAGAGGCACGGACGCTGGCCGGCGCGGGAGATCGGATGACGCCTGCGATCCGCTCATGAGGAAAACCTCATGCCGCTTCCTGGCAGGAGTGTGATAGTGAAAGTAGACGCCTTGATTGACAGCTCGCCCGAATCTCTGGCGCTCTGCGATGCCAGTCGTATGTTCGGTTGGTCAACCACGAGACGTAGAGCGAGGACCACAATGACGATGCATGACATTGGCACACTGAGTCAGCTCAATGACACCGGTCTGACGGTCACGATCACGGATGAGGACATTCGAGGTCGGAACGTCAAGGACAAGGACGGCAAAGACATTGGGAAGGTCGAGGACCTCCTGATCGACGAGACGGACCGAAAGGTTCGCTTCATGCTGGTTGAGTCCGGAGGTTTCCTCGGCATCGGCGAGACGAAGGTCATTATCCCCATCGACGCCATCACCCGGATCACCGACGTCGACGTCATGATCAACCAGACCCACGAGCACGTGGCTCGCGCACCCAAGTATGATCCGACGCTCGTCAACGACCGGGAAGACTACCATGGCCTGTACCGACATTACGGCTATAGCCCGTATTGGACGGCCGGCTACATGTACCCGTCGTATCCGTACTATCCGTACTGATGTCCGTAGGGTCCATGTTGATCTGGAACCGCTTTGGACAGTCTCGCCATTGTGCTAGGGCAGACCGACGGGGTTCGTGCATGAATGCCACCGGCGATGGCCGGCAAGATCGCTCTGGCCCCCCTCAAGCATCTTCTGGTTCTTTCCCACGATTGTTGGCGAGTGAAGATGCATTCGATCGAGTGTGTTGGCGAGACGTCGTTCTCTGTTCGGCTGCCGCTCCGGGCGCCTCAACCATGACGGCGGATAAGCCACCCATCGCTCAGAAAGACAGATGATGCAACGACGTATTATCGGCACTATCCTCAGCGCCATCGCGATCGTCGCTGTGAGCTTCGCGGCCCCGCCACGCGCTCTGGCGCAAGGTGCCCCGCATTGCGCACCGGGGCAGTCCCCAGCATTCGTGCTTGGTTTCGCCGGGCTGCAGGCGCGCCTCGGGGCTGCGATGGGTGTGCCACTCGAGTGCGAGCACATCAACGCTGACAACGGGGACACGATCCAGCACACCAGCACCGGCCTGGCGTACTACCGGCCGGCAATCAACACACCGATCTTCACCGATGGCCAGTCTCATTGGTCGCTGTCGAACAACCAGTTGCTGAAGTGGCGGAATTCAAGTATTGAGCCACCGAGTCCGACGGCCGCTGAGTGGGTGTACCTGGGCGACGTGCTCCCGATGTCTCATCGACTCGACGCATTTCAGGCGCGCGTTGCGGCCATCCAGCGGCAAGCGAACGCCGGACGGATCGAGGTCAGTGACATGGAAGACGTCGGTACTCTCTACGACGATCTGACAGCCGCCCGTGACACCGTGGCACGGGCATCCGCGTCAGACCGTCTCGCCTCGTACGATCGGAACCTGCTCGGGGCGTTCGAGGAGGCTGTCGGGGCGACCGAGTTCTTGCTGCGCGCGCGCTTGACAGATGTCCCCGAGGCTCGCTCCGCGTTCATCAACGAAGCTGCTGCGCGTGCCGCGGTGAGCGAGCGACTCCAGCGCGATGCGATGGATGCCTACAGCCTTGTGTTGACGGTGATCGTCGGGTAGACGCGTCAATGGCGTTTTGCTATCGACTACGGGCGGTCAGCGCGACGAGCGGTGACTGCCCGCAATCGGTTGGCGTGCCCTCAGGACCGCACCTATCGAGCCCGACGACGGTGTCGCCCGACGGGCGCTTCTGCAGCTCGAATCGCCATCACAGGCTCTGACACGCGGCACGAAGGATAGACACAACGTGTTGAACACGATCGTTCTGCCACTCGACGGATCGCCCCTCGCCGAACGAGCGGTTCCGTATGCCGCCGCGCTTGCCAGGAGATGCGGTGCCAGGATTCTTCTGGTCGAGGCTGCCTCGGGCGACGTCCTGCACGATTGGACGCCAGGCGCGCCGGATGTGCCGACAGTCGAGCGCGCTGATGACAATCTCGACGCGACAGTTCGCCGCCTCGGCCGCGACGGCGTGACGGCCGAAGCGCAGATCTCGTACGACGGACCCGTTCGCGCCGTTCTGGATGCAGTGAGACACCGGCATGCTGGCATGATCGTCATGTCCACGCATGGACGATCTGGCCTCGGGCGGATGGTCTACGGCAGCATCGCCGATCAGGTTCTTCGTCTGGCCGAGGTACCGGTGCTGCTTGTCCCCGCAACTACCGACCATGCCTGGGCCGTCGACCGGCCGCTGTCGCTGCTCGTGCCTCTTGACGGCTCCGAGTGGGGCGAGGCGGTGCTTGGAGTGCTGGACTCGTTACCTCTGGCGACGGCGCCGGGTGCCGAGATACGCCTGCTGCGAGTGCTCGAACCACCCGTCATTCCGCTGTACGGCGATGGGTATGTCGATGTCGCCTTCGACGAGATTGCCGAGCGGGCAGTCGCGCTGACGTATCTCACGAGTGTGGCCGCAGACCTGGCTGAGTGCGGCTACACCGCGCACGTGGATGTGGTGCTCGGCAGCGCTATGTCGACCATCGCCAACATGGCGCGTGACCGAGACATCGACCTGATCGTGATGGCTACGCATGGACGGAGCGGCGTGTCAGGAGACGTGCTGGGGAGCGTGACCGCAGCCACGATTCAGCGAACTGGCGTCCCGATCCTACTGACCCGGCCGGTACCTGTGCAGCCCGAGCCGTCGGCCGAACCCGAGCAGGTCAGGCAGGCCTCTGCGGCAAGACCAATGATCATGGCCCTCAGCGCTGCGGAACTAGATCTCGTCCAGACTGGGCTGAAGTTGCTTCTGGCCGCGTCGGAGCGCGAGGAGCATGACGCGGCCCCGATTCGCGCCATCCTCGCCCGACTCTCCCGCGCCGAAGCCGACTAACCAGAAGAGGCTGCCGCGGCTGCTCGCTGAGTGGCGAGGCACCATTGGGCAGGATCTCAGCGTGTCGTGCCGGCGCCGCCTGCATTGCCGCTTGTGCGGATGGGTCCACAACGTGGACCGACGCTTCGTGCCTGAGGTCCGTCGCTCGCCAACCGTAGGTGACCCACGAAGCCGAACCCAGCAGATCCGCCCAGCGGTTAGGAAGTCCACGCCAACCTCGTTTGCACGCTGTGCGCTCGAACAGCCGGGGGAACGAGCGGCCCGAGGGCCTTCCTGCTAACGTCGACCGCGCTCCAAGTGCTTGATGCCCGGCACGTCGAATCGGTCAGGCGCCTCTGCTGCCCGTACTGCCTGGGTAAGCTGTGACTTCATGACCATCAGGAGGCCTACGTCGGACCGCAGACGGTGAGCGCCGAGGAACTTCGCCCGCACCGGGGCCGCCCGAGGAAGACATCCAGAGCATCGTGAATGACCGGCGTGCGCCGCGTGCCAGCACCGCCCGGCCGATCCGTGAGCACCGAACGATCCGTGCCCGCGTGCGCTGGTTGGCCGATACAGGGGGACAGACCAAGTTCGACGTGGGCGTCACCTGACGATCATTCGGGACCGTGCCGTCGGCCGAACAAGCACGAGACACAGTCGTGCGTGAACCAGGACAGCCCGGCACTGCTTTTCGCTTCAGTCCCGCCTCTCAACCTCACCCTCAGCCTGCCCAACATCCTCCCACATCTTCGGTCAAGCTGAAAAGGCCCTGCTTTTGCGTCCGGCAAGCCTTGACACCCCAGGATGTCGCCTCGATAATGCGGCATGGCGCTCTGATACCGGCGCCGGCTAGAGCAGGTGAGTCCCTGATTCAGGCAGCCTCATCGGGGCGACAACGATGTCGCACACGGCGTGTCCGGTGCCTCGCACGCGGGACGGCACTCTAGCACTCGCACTAACGTCGTCTTCAGGTCGCACGAGAGCCGCCGATTTGGCTCCGTCGTGTCGATCCAGTTCGATGGGTGTACACCGCGGCCTCGCGGGTCGCCGATCGCCGATTGACGAGTTACGCCTGACGGCCAGTGACGGCCAACATCGTTTCGAGGAGGAGACGCATGGGCGGAGATGAGTTGGGTATGCCAGCGAGCAGGGTGACGGGTCGGCGTTTGTCCCGTCGCGCTGTTGTTCGGCTTGGTCTGGCGATGGCATCGCTCCCAATCCTGGCAGCGTGCGGCGGTGCAGCGCCCGCTGCGAAGCCGGCGACGGCGACGGCACCAGCACCAGCAGCGGCCAAGCCAACTGAGGCACCAAAGCCTGCTGTGCCAGCGGCGGCGCCAGCGGCGGCACCAGCGTCACCCGCTGCAGCGGCCGGCGCGTCACCAGCGGCAGCAGCGCAGGCAGCGGCGGGGACTTCCTCGGGGCGGACGGCTCCGCCGGCGCCGACCTTCAACAAGGCCAAGATCAATGGCAAGCTGGCCGTCATCATTGACGCGGACTTCCACCCGGATCACAACGTCTTCATCGAGAAGAAGATCCGCGAGTTCTGCGCGATGATGGACTATCCGCTCGACTTCTCGACGGTGGCGGCATTTACAGGATCGGCCAACATCGCGCAGAAGCTGACTGCCGCCGTGCAGTCCGGCGACCCGCCAGACGTCCTCACCCACACCGAGGCAACCTCGACGCTCAAGTTTCTGGAGGTAGTCGAGGATGTCAGCGATCTCCAGAATCAGATCATTAAGGACTTTGGCGAGCCGTACAAGGCGGCGAAGGCGCTGGCGTTCATCGACAACAAATGGTGGTCCGTCCAACACTTCAGTCGGGCTGGCGGCTACTGGGTCCGCGAAGGGCCGTTCAAGGCGGCTGGCATCGACTACAAGACGCTCACCGACTGGGACCAGTGGCGCGAGGCGCTCCTGAAGGCGTCGCAGCCCGAGAAGGAGTTCTGGGGTTGGGGGTTGACCGCAAACCGCTCCGGCGACGGGGAGACGGTTGTCAGGGATCAGATACTGTCACGGGGCGGTCAGCTCAACGACGAGACCGGCCAGCTCGTCATCCTCAACAAGCCTCCGTACAATGAGTACGCCGCCGCCGGCCTTCAGTTCCTGAAGGACATCTACTCGGACCAGAAGTACAGCACGATGCTGCCGCCTGGGGTCAACTCCTGGACGGACCCGAGCAACAACGAGGCCTTCCTAGCGGGCAAGATCTTCTTTACCTCCAACGCTGGCACGATGTTCGCCAAGGCCGTCTTCGACAAGAATCCCGTCAAGGACGACACGTTCATGATTCTGGCGCCGAAGGGGACCGGTCCCGGCGCGCGCCAGTTGTCGGGCGGCGGCGCCGCCAAACGATGGTTCATCATCAAGGGGGCCAAGAACCGCGAGGCAGCCGAGCAGTTGATCCGCTACATGTGCGCTGCCGACGTTCAGAAGGAAATGTTCAAGATCTCGAACGGCTACGTTTACCCGACGTACGAATGGGGCTGGGACGAGCCAGAGATCAAGGCCAGCGACGCCGCTTCAAAGGTCACGGACACGTGGAAGGCGGCCTTGAGCCACCCGTCCGGTTATACCGGCGGTGGGTTCTACCCGGCCCAGCCGGTTCCATGGGTTCAGTCGTTGGATTCGTCCAACTTCTGGACCGACATGATGGGCGAGGTGCTCGGCGGCAAGTCCCCGGCTGACGCCGTCAAGAGCGCGCACGACCGTGCCGTTCGCGTGTTCAAGGAGTTCGGCGCAAAGGGCGAGTAGCCGCACCAACAGCACATCATCTGACCGCAGGAGGCGGAGCTGAGCGGGACAGCTCTGCCTCGCGTTTTGCCTTGTGCAGCGTCAGCTCCGTCGCCCGAGAGGCCGCCTCGCTGTGTTGACCGTAGATCGTCAACACGGGCCAATGCGCTCACGAAACGTTTTGGTATTACCGTAAGGTTGCCGTGCCGGTCATTCGCGTCCGGCAAACCTTGACACTCCAGGATTTGGTCTGGATAATGCGGAATGGCGCTCTGATATTGGCGCCGGCTGGAGAAGATCGGTCCCTGTCTCAGGGAGACTGGTCCTGGCGACGATGGTAGTCGCGCATGCAGTGACTGGTAGCCCCGATTCAGGAGCTTCGCCCATTGACCTCCGGTAGATAGAGGCGTATCGTCATGGGGTCGCGCGTGGGCCGCCGTTTTGGCTCGTCTGTGTCGATCTCGCTTCATGGGTGTTCACCGCGGCGTTGTGGATCGCCGATTGTTGAAAGTTCCTGACGGCCAGGGCGGCCGACATCGTTTCGAGGAGGAATCGCATGGGCGAAGGTGAGCTGGGAACGCCAGCCAACAGGTTGACGGGACGGCGCATGTCGCGTCGTACTATCGTTCAACTCGGGCTTGCAATGGCGTCACTGCCAATACTTGCAGCGTGCGGCGGTGCTGCTCCGGCCGCTCCGACTGCGGCCCCCGCCAAGCCGACGACTGCACCGGCGCCGCCGGCTGCTGCCCCAGCGGCAGCGTCGCCGGCCGCTGCCGCATCACCGGCCGCTGGCGCATCGCCGGCTGCCGCTGCGTCCCCGGCGGCGGGGGCATCGCCAGCCGCCGGCGCATCACCGGCCGCCAAGCCGGCTGCACAGGCGGGCACCGGCTCCTCGTCGAGCAGGACCGCCCCGCCCGCCCCGACCTTCCAGAAGGTCAAGATCAACGGCAAGTTCTCGGTCATCATTGACGCGGACTTCCACCCGGA
>JBBQBU010000338.1:0-6650 GCA_038318015.1 Chloroflexota bacterium
TGACAAAGTACGATTGTGGCCTGCCGACTTGAACTCAATGGACCGCCGTGACTCGAAATACCGCTCCTCGCAAGTCTTTCACCAGTTCCAATTGGTGGACCGACTTCCGCTCTGCTTCGCAACAGGTGGATTATTTTGAGGAGCGGTATGAAATTAGAAAATGCAACTGGCACAGCCAATGGTGCTTCGACCCCGCCAGCGGCAAGTTCGTGAGTCTGACAGACGACGACGAGCAGGTCGTTACTCATTTCGTGGCCAGCGTGCGCTACATCCGCCGTCTGCCCTACAACAATTACGATGCGTGAGTACACAAGGGGAGGGGCCGCGATGACCACAGACCAGACGACATCCACAGTCTCTACGGACAGTGTTGAACAACTGGAATCGATTGCGCAGCGTCTGGTGGAGATCCATGTAGCATTGGCATCGAATCTGGACGGCAGCCGTGAAACGCAGACCTGGACCCGCCACAAGATCGAGGCCCTTATGGCCTATGTAGACAGCGCAATCGACGGGCAGATGCGTCACGTGGCCTGAATATAGAGGCGTTGCTCGGTCTCGGAGACGGTCACGGGCGCATACAGCGACCACCCGGACCTGCCGCATGTGTCATGACATGGCCCCGCGCGTTGACGCCTTGCTGGGCCGACCCTACAATACGCGCCATGTGGCATGGCCGGACGGTGTCCGTCATCCTTCCAACCTATAACGAGCGTGACTCGATTCGCCAATGCATCGAGGATATTCTCGCACTCGGCGTTGCTGACGAAGTCCTCGTCATCAACAACAATGCCGCCGCCGGCACGTCTGAGGAGGTGGCCCAGACGGCGGCCCGCGAGATCCACGAGCCGCGCCAAGGCTACGGCAACGCCATCAGGCAGGGCTTCCGCGAGGCGACGGGCGAATTGATCCTGGTGTCAGAGCCAGACGGCACGTTTCTCGGGCGCGACTTCCTGAAGCTGCTCGCCTACGCCGACGATTTCGACGTGGTCTACGGCAGTCGAACCGCCAGAATGTTCATCTGGCGCGGTGCCAACATGGGGCTGTTCCTGCGCTGGGGGAACTGGGCAGTCGCCAAAATGATGGAGTTCCTGTTCAACTCAACCAACCTCACGGACGTTGGCTGTACCATGCGGCTCATCCACCGTGACGCGCTCCGCACCATCGAGCCGGGCATCACGATTGGTGGCAGCTCGTTCGGCCCAGAGATGATGATTCTGACGCTGTTGCACGATCTCAAAGTGATTCAGATTCCCGTCAACTACCTGCCGCGCGTCGGCGAGTCCTCCGTGACAGGCGACTTCTCAAAGGCGTTCGTCCTGGGGATGACCATGATCGGGCTGGTGTTGCGGTATCGGCTGCGGAGTTGGCTCGGCGTGAAGCCGCGCCGCTCGCGGGCTGGAGGTTCGGCGTGACCGCCCCTACGCTCTCAACTCCCATTCGGCCAGCCTGCCCGCGCTGCCGGACCGCGCTCGTCGAAGAGGCCGAGGCCGGGGTGCTGCGCTGCCCCGTCCGGGGAGAGCGGTACGAGCGGGCCGACGGTGTGCCAGTCTTGCTGCTCTCCCAAGAGGCGGATTCGGTGACGGACCGCCAGCAAGTGCTTTACGACCACGTCGCGCACGACTACGACGCGGTGTTCAAGCCGCACGTGGCCGAGCATTACCTCCGCAAGCGAACCGCCGTCGTGCGCGAGTTGCTGCCGTTCGGCGGCACCGTGCTGGATGTCGGGGCAGGCACCGGCGCGCTGGCCGGCTGGATACAGCGGGCCGGCTACGACGTGGTCGGCGTAGACGCCAGCACCGGCATGCTCGTCGAGGCGCTGGAGAACGGGGTCGGGGCGGTCTACGCGGCCTACTCGTCGGCGCTGCCGTTCGAAGCTGGCGTGTTCGACCTGGCGTTAAGCGTGGCGACGATGCACCACCTGGAGACGCCAGAGCGCGTCGCTTCCACCATTGCCGAGATGGGGCGGGTGGTGCGGCCCGGCGGCTACGTGCTTATCTGGGACCACAATCCGCTCAATCCGTACTGGCCCATCCTGATGAAGCGGGTGCCGCAAGATCATGGCGACGAGCGGCTCGTGAGCGTCTGGGAGATCCTGGATGCGACCCGGCAGGCCGGCTTGCAGCCGATCCGCGCGGCCCGGACCGGCCTCGTGCCAGATTTCATGCCAAACGCGCTGATGCCGATCTGGACGCGCGTCGAGCGCATCGTTGAGGACAACCCGGTCCTGAGCCTGTTCGCGGCGCACAACGTCGTCATCGCCCAGAAGCCGTGACCCCGAACCCCGGCATGACGGTGCCCCGCTCGGCGGCACTTTGCGAGGCACCTTCGCCGGCGGGGGTCGGGCGCGCGTGGCTGGCGGCACTCGGCATCGTGTTGCTAGCGTCGGTCGTGTCGGCCTGGGTGCTGGCGCTGCCGGCGCACGCGGCTTCAGATGTCGGCCACTACAAATACTGGGCGAAACAGGTCGCCACCTATGGCGTGGCCGGGGCGTATTCGGGTACCTACCCGGAGACAGCGGCCATCTACCCGCCGGTCACGATGTACGGCTACCGCATCGCGGGCTGGATCTATCGACGGGGCTTCGACCCCGCCTTTGACATGGACGCGGCGTTACAGAGCCAGGCGCTGGCGGTACTCGTCAAACTGGTGGCGGTGGTCCCGCACCTGCTCGGGTCGCTGGTCATCTTCGGGCTGCTGCTGCGACGCTTCGGGGCGCGGCCGGCGCTACTGGCAACGGCCGCGTTCGCGCTCAACCCCGCTGCCATCTTCGACGCGGCGTTCTGGGGCCAGCCGGACGCGATCCATGCCATCTTCCTGCTCGTCGCCATCTACTGCTTCGAAGAAGAGCGGCCGCTGATCGGCTACGTCTTCATCGGGTTGGCCGCAGCCACGAAGCCGCAAGCGTGGGCGCTGCTGCCGTTCCTGGCCTACGTCAGTCTGCGCCGCTTCGGGCTGTTGCGGACGGTGCTGGGCGGGGTGGTCGCGGGCGTCGCCGTGCTGGTGGTGTGCCTGCCGTACCTTGTCTACGGCACCTTCCTGGAACTGTTTATCCTGCCACGCCTGATCGCTGAGACGATGCCGGTGGTGTCGGCGAACGCCCACAACGTCTGGTGGATCGTCACCAACGGCAAGCCAGACTTTGTGCTGGACGCCGACCCGTTCCGCGAGCCGTTCACCTACCGGCAGGTGGCCGGTGTGCTGTCGCTGCTGGTGATCGCCTACGGGTTGTGGCGTACCAACGTGCGGGGCCGCGACGGTGAGTTGTCGGCCATGGCCGCGTACCTCGCGTTCGGCTGGTTCATGGTGACGACGCGCGCCCACGAGAACCATGCGTTCTTCGCGCTGCCGCTCCTGGTGATGGCGACGCCACGCTCGGCGTTCCACTGGTTGGCCTACGGGCTGCTGTCGCTGACGCTGATGCTGAACATGGTGCTGCACGATTTTGGCCTGCGGGAACTCTGGCTGTCGCTGATCTCACCAGAGTTGTGGCTGCAGCTCCAACTGGCGAACGCGGGCCTCAATGTCGCACTCTTTCTGGCCTGGAGCTTCAACGTCTGGCCGCGCATGCGTGCCGTGACAAGGTCACCCGTCCCGGCTGGTGCCGCCTGAGCGTTAGCTTCACGTGTGGTTTACGGCCTGCGTCGCCATCGAGGAGTGGCGGGGGTGTGAACCTGGGAAAGGATGATCGCTGGATGCGTCCCTCGGCACTCGCAGTCTGTTGGTACGTGATTCCTGGGATCGTCTGGGTCGTGGCGTCCGACTGGCTGATGGCGCAGATCATTCCCGACCCGGACACACTCACTCGGATTGCGACAGCAAAGGGGCTGCTCTTCGTCTTCGTCACCGGCCTCATCATCTACGTGTTGTTGGCGCGCCAGCGGGCCGCCCACGACCGCGTGCAGGCCGCCTACCTGGAGACTGAGCGTAGCTTTCGTCTGCTGTTCATGAACAACCCGCTGCCAGTTTGGGCCTATGATCGTGAAACGCTGTTGTTTCTTGAGATCAACGACGTGGCGCTGGCGAAGTATGGCTACAGCCGCGCCGAGTTGCTCCGGATGAAGGTGACGGAAATCCATCCGACGGATGAGGTGCCGGCGCTCCTGCGGGCCATTGCGATGCGGCGCGATGTGCGAGAAGTCTCCGGCACCTGGCGGCACCGGCTGAAGGACGGCCGCATCATCGACGCCGAGGTGCAAGTCCACGATCTGGAGTTCCGTCAGCGGCCAGCCAGGGTCGTCGTGGCGCTGGACGTGACCGAGCGCAACCGCGCATTCCGCCTGGAGCAGCAGCGCGCGGCACGAGCGGCGGCGCTGGCAGAGACGGCCCTGGCGATGAACCTGGCCGGGGCCGTTGACGAACTCCTGCACGTTGCCACCGATGCTGCCCGCGCAATCTTCGGCGCGGGCCTGGCAGAGACCGTGTTGACGAATGACGGGGCGGGGCCAGGCACAACGTCAGGCGTGCCCAGGGCGGTGTCAGCCGCTGAAGCGTTCGTGCCCTGGCAGGATGCGCTGTGGATCGTGTCAGGCGACGTTATGCGGCAGCAGGTGCGGCTGGCCAACCGTGCCGTGCGCCTGAACCGCGAGCAGCTTGCGGCGCTCCAGGCTGAGGCCTGCATGTCCCCCCCTGCGGAGGGATCTCCGCCGGTCTGTTGCTGGCTGGCTGCGCCGTTGGTCATCCGGGACGGCACCAACCTGGGCATGATTCACCTTGTCAACAACCACGCTACGGACCAGTGCGACACCTTCACCGACGAGGACGAGGCCATTCTGACCCAGTTGGCGCAGATGACCACAGGAGCAGTCGAGCGCGTGCGATTGTTCCAGGAAGGCGTGGAGCGCGAGCGGCGCTTTCGTGAGCTCGTGGAAGGGCTGGAGGCCATCGTCTGGGAGGCCGACCCGACGACGAAGCAGTTCACCTACGTGAGTCACCAGGCGACCGCGATCCTCGGGTATTCGGTTGACGCCTGGACGGCCTCGCCCAGTGCCCTCGCCACGAGCCTGTCAGTCGAGGATTGCCAGCGGGTCCGCGCCTATCTCTCCGCTGTTGTGGAAGGGGCGTCGCCGATCCCGTGCGAGGTCCGCGCCCGGGCCGCCGATGGCCGCACCGTCTGGCTCCGGATTGACGGAGCGGCCCACCCTGACGACACTGGCCGCGTCGTCCATCTGCGCGGTCTGATGACTGATGTGACGGGTGACCGCGACCGGGCCGAACGGGCTGCGCGCGGCGAAAAGTTGCGTGCCCTCGGGCAGCTGTCGAGCGGCGTGGCGCACGACTTGAACCAGACGCTCGGCCTGATAACTGGCTACGGCGAGTTATTGCAAAGTGCACTGGACGAAACGCCGTCCGCCACCGAGCACTTGCGCGAGATGGTTGACGTGATGATCCGTGCAGCAGCAGACGGCGGCGAGACGGTGCGCCGAATGCTCCAGTTCGTCCAGACCCCGCGTGACGAGGCCGCGACGGCCGTGGACTTGACCAGCGTGATTCAGGAAGTTGTGCAGTTGACGGCACCGCGCTGGCGCGATGCGAGCCAGGTTGAGGGCCGCCCGATTGAACTCACCGTCGAGGTTGAGGGCGACGTGGTCATCGCGGGGACGGCGGCGACGCTGCGCGAAGCCCTGACGAATCTGGTGCTGAACGCCGTTGATGCGCTGCCGGCTGGCGGCGAGATCAACCTGTCGGTGCGGGCCGTAGATGATCGCGCGGAGGTCGTTGTCTCAGACACCGGCATCGGCATGTCTGACGAGGTGCGGGAACGCATCTTTGAGCCGTTCTACACCACGAAGGGCGATCGCGGGACCGGCCTGGGGCTACCAACCGTGTTCGGCATCGTCGAGGCGCACCATGGCGATGTCACCGTGCAGTCAGAGGTTGGGCGCGGCACGGCGTTCACGTTGTCGTTCCCGCTGTCCAGGCAGGACACGCGCGACGAACCGGCCGCCCCCGACACTAAATCACCCGCGGGCGATCCGCCGGCAGTCAGCTTGCACTGCCTGGTGGTGGACGACGAGCCGCAGCTTGCGCGCATGCTAGGCACCATGTTGCGACGGCTGGGGCACCAGTGCACCCTAGCTCACAATGGTGAAGAGGCGCTCCAGAAACTGGCAGCAGCGCCGGTTGATGTCCTGGTGACGGACGTGGGTATGGGGCCGTCCATGAACGGCTGGGAGTTAGCGGAACGGGCACTCGTCCAGTGGCCGGCGCTGCCCGTCGTGCTGGCGACCGGTTGGGGCGCAAGCATCGACCCGGACGAGGCGCGCACGCGGGGTGTGGTGGCGATCCTTTCGAAGCCGTACCGTGGGGCGGACATTCAGCATGCGCTGGGCCTTGTCGTCGCGCATCTGCGGGAGAGCGAGGGCCAGTGTGTTGAGCCGCCGCCGGCCCACGCCACCTGAACCCTGCTGCCCCCGGACCTGGTGTCGCCAGACTGCGGTGCAAACTGCTGCATGTCTGGTCGCGCGTCGTGGAATGATGGGGTTCGCTGGCTACAGTGACGCTGGCAGACTGGCACGGCTCATGCGCCCACATCACGCAACGTTAGCGCGGGCGCGGCCCCAGCTGTCGCATGATCCAGCCCCGACCTTCAGGCGTCATCTCGTTCTTGACGTTCTCGCCGTTGCGGACGCCGGCGTACCACGCCTGAT
>JBBQBU010000339.1:0-6643 GCA_038318015.1 Chloroflexota bacterium
CTGAGCCAGGCCGGCGTGAAGGTCAACGTGACGGCGCTGATGACGCTGGAGCAGGTCCGCGATGTCGCCGAGAACCTGGCGGGCGGCGCACCAAGCTACATCTCCGTCTTCGCTGGCCGCGTCGCCGACACGGGCCGCGACCCGGTGCCGATGATGGCGGCTGCCGTCGAGGCGCTGCGCCCGCTGCCGCAGTGCGAACTGATCTGGGCCAGCCCACGCGAGCTGTTGAACGTGTTCCAGGCCGATCAGATTGGCTGTCACATCATCACCGTCACCCATGACGTGCTGAAGAAGCTTTCGCTGGTCGGCAAGGATCTCGACACCTACTCGCTGGAGACGGTCAAGATGTTCCGCAACGACGCGGTGTCGGCGGGCTTCACGCTCTAAACTCATGGCTCCGGGGCACCCATAGCTCTGGGGGCGTCGGCTCCACGCTGGCGGGAGACGGATGACCACAACGCCGCTGCCGCCGACCATCCCCGATGAGGACTTGCGCCGCGCACCGCCGCGCGAGCAGCTTACCGTCATCGCGGAGGCCGTGCGCCCGGGCAGCATCGTCAGCACCGTGACGCGGCTGCGCGGCGGTGTGTCGTCCGGGATTCACGCCGTCCAACTGCGCGGCCCCGGCAAGCGACTTACTTCGGTGGTGGTGCGCCGGTACGGCCGCTGGCGCGTGGAGCACGACCCGCAGGTTGCCCGCCGCGAGTGGGCAATATTGACGGCGCTGGCGCGGGTGGCTGTCCCCACGCCGGTGCCGCTCTGGCTCGACGCCGAAGGTGCCGTCTGCGGCTGCCCGACGATCGTCACGAGCCGGCTGCCGGGGAGCGGCCTGCTGGCCCCCCGTGACCCCGCCGGCTTCGCACGGGGATTGGCGCTAACGCTGGCGGCCATCCATGCTGCGCCGCTGGAGGCGACCGAACTGGCCGTGCTCGTCGATCAGCGCACCGGCCCGGCGAACCTGCTGGAGCGCGACGAGCCGCCGCCGGACCTGGCGGCATTGCCCCGACTCCGCGAGGTCTGGACCATGCTGCACCGCTGGTGGCCGCGCGTGCGGGCAGCGCTCGCGGTCGGCTCGCCGCGCCTCGTGCACGGCGACTTCTGGCCTGGAAACACCCTCTGGCGCTATGGTCGACTGACCGGCGTGGTGGACTGGGAGCAGGTGCGGCGGGGCGACCCAACCCAGGATGTCGGCTGTTGCCGCGTTGACCTGACGATGCTGTTCGGGCTAGACGTGGCCGCAACGTTCCTCAGCACCTATGAGGCGACCTCCGGCCTGACGGTGTCGCACCTCTTCTTCTGGGATCTCTACACGACCACCTGGGCCATCGAGAGCCTGGACCAGTGGGTGCAGGGGTATCACGACCTCGGGCGGACCGACCTGTCGGTCGACGAGGCCCGCGCCCGCCTCGGCCTCTTCATTGATGACGCGCTGGCCCGCGCCGCCGTCGCCCTGACGGCGGTCACGGACGCCGCCGGCCCAGTCATCGAACAAACAGAGGAGTAGCCTGCACGGTGAGCCAGGACATGCCCGATCAGGACATCGTCTACTTCGCGTCGCCGGCCGATTTCCGGGCGTGGCTGGCGGCGAACCACGAGACGGCGACGGAACTGCTGGCCGGGTTCTACAAGAAGGGCACCGGCCGGCCGAGCATTACCTGGCCGGAGGCAGTTGATCAGGCGCTCTGCTTCGGCTGGATCGACAGCGTCCGCCGGCGCATCGACGCTGAGAGCTACGTGAACCGCTTCACGCCGCGAAAACCGACGAGCAACTGGAGCAACTTCAATATCGCGCGGGTGGCCGAGCTGACGGCGGCCGGCCTGATGCAGCCGGCTGGCCTCCTCGCCCTCGCGGCCCGCCAGCAGGCGAGGTCTGGCGTCTACTCCTTTGAGCAGGGGCAGCCCCAGACGCTCCCACCGGACCTGGAGGCATCGTTTCGGGAGCACGCTACCGCCTGGGCGTTCTGGGAGGCGCAGCAGCCGGGTTACCGCCGCTCAGCAGCGTGGTGGGTTGTCAGCGCCAAGCAGGAGGCGACGCGACTCCGGCGGCTGGCGACGCTGATTGATGACTCGGCGGCGGGCCGGCGCATCGCGCAACTGGCGCGTCCGGCCCGCAAGCCCGCGCCCTGAGTGGCCCGACGTGAGCGAATTACCCCACCCCGAAACTCATCAGAATGACGCGCCAAGGTCCTGATGCGGAGTATGTGCAAAACATAGACGAATAGCCTGCAAATGCGTATACTCTGGCTGCGGCTCGTCTCTCTCGCTCGTCGCGTGCATTCCTCCTCGCACTCTGCTGATTGTTGAAGTCTCCAGATACTCGCTCAAGCGTCCCGAGTGCGACCTTGCATTCCTACTCCGGCCATCGCCGCCTGCTCGTGCCGCGACTGGTTGGGCGCTTGACCATGTCGGTGGCAGGGCCATAGACTATTGCCGAAATGTCACCCGCGCACTGTTCAGAGGATGGATTCATGCGTCTCATGGTCTCTCGGTCGTCCAGCGCCAGTATCCACTCCGGTCCATCTGCGGCGGTCATTGCGAAGGACTACGCACAATCATCACAGCCTGCACCGGCATCGGTGACTCGAAGCAGGGCGGCTGCCGGCGAGACAGCCGCTGAACGTGCGTCACGCGGCAATGATGAGCAGATCTGGTACGCGATCTTTCTCAGCGCATTCCTCATTGGCCTGCTCGTTCTCGGCGGCTTCTGGATCTGGTTCAACATTCGCTTTGCATAAGTGGGAGATCCCTATGCGTTTCGGCATGCGCGAACTCTTTTTCGGTCTCTATCTGGTCGCGAATCTTGCCATCATCACGTTCTCGATCTGGATCTGGTCGCGCGGCCAGACCAGCGAAGCGATTTTCGTCGGCCTCTGGGCTCCGACCCTCAATCTGCTCTACGTCATGTTCTTCATCACCTTTAAGCCGTTTGAACAGCGTACTTCAGCATCGTTGCACGTCACCGAAGACGCCCGCGAGGCACAACGAACAGCCGCGCTCGGCTAGCGGGCGGCAGGCGGGCGCATCGCTGGCGCATCGCTGGCGGCATAGGCGGGCTGCTCCCACATGCGGCGCTGGCGTGGCAACGGCACACGCGACCGGTGGTTGCGGCTGATGCGCCTGTCGTGTCCAACTCGTGACCATCCTTTAGGGCGGACGGCGTTCGGTTTCGACACATCGTCCGGTACACTTCTGTAGCATCGGCGCAACAATCGGGGTGCGAGCCTCCGGTTGGCGCGTGTGGTGCCTGGCCCATTGCCCGCATGCCTGCGGGCCGCTTCCTGGTCATCCCTCCTCTGTTCCCCGCTCGTAGACCTTTCCTCGGAGGACCGGTCCTGCACGCGAGCCGCTTCGCCGCTGTCCTGATCGGCCTGCTGCTGGTCATCTTGAGCCTCGGCACGGTCCGGGCTCTTGACCAATCGGCCATGCCCGGCGGCGCGCCCGGCCCGAAGCCCGGCCCCTTCCAGCCGAAGGGCTTTGCCCGCGTCATTGACGGCGACACGTTCGAGACGAACATCGACGGGCGGCGGGCGATTGTCGGTGTGCTTGGGATTGACGCCGCCAGCATCGACACGGCCTGTGGCAACGCCGCCCGCGCCGAGCTGCAAAGCCTCATCGGGCGCGGCGTGACGCTGCAAGATGACCCATCCAACCTGTTCGATGCCCGCCAGCGCCGGCTGTACCGCGTCAGCACGCCAGACGGCCGCCCGGTGGCTGCGGCGTTGGTGACGGCGGGATTGGCGAAGGCGAACGGCCTCGGGCCGGAGGTAGCGGCGCTCGCCGTGGCCGACGCCCGCGCGCGCCAGGAGAAGACCGGCTGCGTCTGGGGCGGGCCGGTGCCGGCGGCCCGCACGCGTGGGCAGGTGTCGGTGATGGCGGCGGCGAACGTTCTGCCGAACTTCGCTGATGAGATCGTCGCCAGCAACCTGAACTCGCCGACCGGCTTCGCGTTCCTGCCGGACGGGCGCGCACTGGTCGCGGAGAAGGCCGGGCGGGTGCGCCTTGTGACCAGTACCGGCGTGCAGCCGGGCAACGTCCTCGACATCTCATCGCGCGTCAACAGCTACCACGACCGTGGCTTGCTCGGCATCGCCGTCGATTCGAACTTTGCCACCAATGGCGACTTCTACCTGTTCTACACCCTCGAAACGGCCCCCAACTTCTCGGCCAGTCAGAAGCGCGCCCAGGTGGCGCGGTTCGCCATGAGCGGCAACACGGCCACCGACACTGGACCAGCCGGCGTGATCCTCGGCAAGGAGGTCGGCGCGGCCTGCCCGGCTCCTGCCGCCACCGTGGACTGCATCCCCGGTGACGACATCTCCCACGGCGGCGGGGCGCTCCAGTTCGGCGCGGACGGCTACCTGTATATCTCGACCGGTGACGCGGCCAGCTTCCAACTCGTGGACACGCTGGCCCTGCGCGCCCAGAACCTGAACAGCCTGGCCGGCAAGCTTCTGCGGGTCACGAAGGACGGCAAGGGGATCAACTCGAATCCGTTCTGGAGCCAGAACCAGAACGTGGACGCCGTGAGCGCGAAGATCTGGGCGTACGGCTTCCGCAACCCGTTCCGCATGTCGTTGCGGCTCGCCGGCGCGACGCCGCTGTACGTCGGTGATGTCGGCTGGAGCGAGTGGGAAGAGATCACCGTGGTGCCGGCTGGGACCAACGCCGGCTGGCCCTGCTACGAGGGTGCCCACGTCCAGGCCGGCTACGAAGATTACCCGGTCTGCGTGAGCCTGTACGCCAGCCCGCCGGCCGGCCTCCGCACCCCGCTCATCGAGTGGAGCCACGACGGCGGCGGCGCGTCGGCGTTGGGCGGCACCTTCTACGGCGGCTCCGCCTTCCCGCCAAACTTCCAGGGGGCGTTCTTCTACGGCGACTATGCGAACGGCTGGATCAAGAGCGTGCGCGTGGACGCGAACAACCAGCTTGTCGAGTCGCCGCAGGATTTTGCGACCGGGATCGGCGGACTGGTGCAGCTTGAGAGCGGCCCGGACGGCGCGATCTGGTACCTGAACTACGCGACGGCCGAACTGCGGCGCATCCGCTACGTCGGCGGCTACACGCCGATCCAGTGCCCTGACGGCCAATGGCGGGCCGACTACTTCCAGAATCAGACCGTCTTCGGCACTCCAGTCGTGCAACGCTGCGAGACGAGCATCGACTACAACTGGGGCGAAGTGGACCCGGTCCCCGGCATCGTCCGCGACAATTACTCGGTGCGCTGGACCGGGCGCTTCACGTTCGGCGACGACACCTACGAGTTCAAGGCCGTCAGCGACGACGGCGCGCGCATCTTCGTAGACGGCGTGCTGATCCTGAACGACTGGCAGTCGGGCGCGGTCAATACCGTCACGGCGAACAAGGTGATGACGGCTGGCGCGCACACCATCGTGGCCGAGTACTTCGACGATTGCTGCCCGGCCGAGATGCGCGTGAGTTGGCGCGGCCTGACCCCAAACGCGCCACCGGTCCCGACGATCACGTCACCGGCGGTTGGCACGACGTTCAAGGTGGGCGACACCATCCAACTGGCCGGCTCGGCCACGGACACGGGCGACGGCACGATCACCGGCACCGGCCTGCAATGGAAGGTCATCCTCAAGCATTGTCCCGGCTTCGGCGCGGAGTGCCACGACCACGAGCTTGTGGCGCTGAGCGGCACGACCGGGCAGTTCGTGGTGCCGAACCACGGTGACGGCAGCTACTTCGAGATTCGGCTGACGGCGACTGACTCCGGCGGCCTTGCGGTAACGGCGACCCGGCAGGTGGACCCAAAGACGCTGCAAGTGACGGTGGCGACGGCCCCAACTGGCGGCGCCGTGACCTACGACGGCGTGTCGTACACTGCGCCGCACAGCGCCACGACCATTGCCGGCTCGACGCACACCATCGCGGTGCAGCCGGGGCCGGGGCAGGCGTTCGTCAACTGGCTGCACGGCGGCATGCAACAGCAGAACGTGACGGTTGGCGAGCAGAACGTCACGTACACGGCGAATCTGTCCACCCCCTGCTCGCCGCGCCCCCGCGTGGTGTTGGGCAGCGGCATCATCGGCAGCGGCCGCCTGCAAGTGTCACTCGAAGCCACGACGACGCCGAACCATCCCACGAACCTGATCCGCTCGATTCAGTTCGACGAGTTGACCCATGCCAGCGTCGAGGTGCCGGGCAAGCCGGTCAGCGCGGTGCCGTTCACCGTGCAGTACCCCAACGCGGCGGCCCAGGCGAGCTTTGTGGTGCAGCGAACGGCCCCCGGCCCGGTGATGGTGCGCTTCACGGTAACGGACGGCTGCGGTACCTGGCCGACGTTCATCGGGACCGGGCCAAGCGGCGGCTGGTAGACATGACACATGGCGAAACGGAGGCGGCGACACCGGTCACGCTGCACGCCGCATGACGTGAGCTGACTCAGCCGTCAGGCAGTCACGCTGAGCGTGAGCGTGCCGGAGTAGCCGGCCGTTGTCGGTGTGAGCGGCACCAGTCCCTGCCCCTGCGGGTTCCCGTCACGTTTCTGCGTCGGCTTGACCGGGGGACGTGGGCCGAACTCCGTGTCTACGCTCGGAGGTCGCCCTACGGCGGGGGCCGGGATTCCAGGCAAGCGCTCCGCTCCGGCGCGTGCCCCTGGCTAGCGGCGGCCTCGCCGGGC
>JBBQBU010000340.1:0-6641 GCA_038318015.1 Chloroflexota bacterium
CGTCAGGGGGATGCGGAACAGCCGCGCCGCGTTGCCGCCGAAGATCTTCTGCATGGCGTCGTGCGGCATGTTCATGAAGCGGCAGGCCCGTATCTGATCCTGCAAGTAGCGGATGCTGTAGCCGCGCGGGAACCAGCTAGAGTCGCTGCCGTAGATGATCCGCTCCGGCCCGACCGTCTCGTAGAACTTGCGGAACAGGTCGTCCAGGGTCAGTGGGTACGGCATCCAGCGGGTCCACTGGTTCGAGCCGGACGTGTCCACGTTCACGTTCTGGCAGGCCCAGCACAGAAACAGCAGTTCCTTGACGTACTGGATGCCGAAGTGCGGCACCACGAACTCGACGGTCGGGAAGTCGCGGGCCACCTGCTCCAGCAGGCCGGGGTTGTCGCGGCCGTTCCACGAGATGCCGCCGCCAGCCCCCAGCATCCCGAAATGGATCAGCACGGGGATACCCAGCCGCTCGCACACTTCCCAGACGGGGTAGAGCTCGCGCTCGCTGACGGGGCGCTCCAGGGCCGGGGCCAGGATCTTGAGCCCTTTCAAGCCTCGTTGTGTGACGGCGCGCTCCAACTTCTCGGCTGCCCCCGGCGCGAACAGGTTGTGGTGGGCGAACCCGATGAAGCGGTCCGGGTAGCGCGCGACGGCACCGGCCAGGGTGTCATTCCCGCCGCCGGTGGCGAAGCCGACGCGGTTCAAGCCGTAGCGGTCCAACTCCGCCACCCAGCGGTCGGCCTGCTCGTCGGGGCTGCGCGGCTCGGCCTCCGGCTCTGGGAAGTCCCAGGCCAGCCGCCATGCTGCGCGGTACTTTTCGGCCTGCTCGCGCTGGTACTTGGCCGTGGCTGCAGCCGGGCTGCCGTCAACATAGGTGCGGGGGCCGCCCGTGCCGCCCATTGACGGGTCGCCAGCGACCGGGAAGTGACAGTGGAAGTCGATGATCTCAAGGTCTTGAAAGGCCATCATGGCACCTCACAGGCAGGATGATGCACGGTGAGCGTTCCTTTCAGCCCACTCGTCGGACATGCCACGCCGCTGCACCAGCCCATGTCATCCTGGCGTGTCCCTTCAAGGCACCACAGACGATGAAGCCCTCACCCCCAGCCCCCTCTCCCGCTTGCGGGAGAGGGGGTTGGGGGTGAGGGCTTCGGTCCGACCGCCATCATTGATTCGCAGCGGGCCGCAGGGAGACAGGTACGCGGCGTGCGTGCGTACACGGCACGGCTTCAGGGGTGGGCGGCGCGGAGTTCGTCCAGCAGCGTGGCGTAGGCCGCGCGGTCGAGCGGCAGATCAACGGCCGTGTCGCGCTGGCTTGACAGCGTGATGGCGTTCGCCAGTTCCAGCGAAAGGCGCCCCTCTGCGCCGTCAGCCGCGAGCGAGGTGCCGTCCAGGATGGCGGCGTGCAGGTCGCGGTAGACAGCGGCGTGGTCGGCCTCACCGGGCGGGAGCGCGACGGGCAGCGGGCGGGCGGCCGGTGTGCTCCACAGTTCGGGTGTCTCTTCGACGTGCTGGCGTAGGTCCGTCCCGTACACCTCCACGTCGAGGCTCCCGAGACGAATCGTCAGCCGCCCGCCCGTCCCGAACAAGTCGATGCGGTCGCCGGTGTTCGCCTCGGCCGTGCTGACGTGGATGCTGCCGAGCGCGCCGCCGGGCCACGCCAGCATCGCGTGGGCGGTGTCCTCGGCCTGGATCGGTTGCAGCCGGGTGCGCGTCCAGGCGACCACCCGGCTGGGCTGCCCGGCCAGGTAGCAGGCCAGGTCAAGGTTGTGCGGCGCTTGGTTCATCAGCACACCGCCCCCTTCGCCCTTCCAGGTGCCGCGCCAGGGCACCTGCCGGTAGTAGCGCGTCGCACGCGTCCAGCAGGCCACGACGTCAACGCGCTGGAGTTCGCCAAGCACGCCGTCGTTCAGCAGCCGCTTCGCCGCGATGACCTCGGGCCGGTGCCGAAACTGAAGGCTGACCGCCAGCAGCCGCCCGGTGCGTTCGGCCGCCGCGATCATGGCGTCGGCCTCGCCCACGTGCACAGCCATCGGCTTCTCGCAGAGCACGTGCGCGCCGGCTTCCAGCGCGGCAATCGCGATCTCGGCGTGGAACGGGTGTGGCGTCATGATGACGACGACTTCCGGCCGGGCCTCCGCGAGCAGCGTCCGATAGTCCGGGAAGGCGGGGCAGCCAAGCTCCTCGGCGCGCTGCGCGGCCACGGCAGCATGCACGTCGGTGACGCCGACCAACTGGACGGTCGGCAGGCTGAGCGCCGCGCGGTGCATCCCGAGCACGGTGGCACCGACGCCGACGATAGCATGGCGCAGGGGACGAGCAGCATCGTTCATCGCAGCCTCGCTGGACTTTCTGCGCCGTTCGCGCTTGAATATGGCCTGGAGTGTGGCACAACGCTGGTGCCGCCTCCGCTGGCAAGGAGGATCCATCATGGCGAAGACAGGCCTGGCGGCGGTGATGCCGGGCATCGGCAAAGAGTTCGAGATCCGTGAGTATCCGGTGCTCGACCCGTGGCCCGGCGCGATCCGCATCAAAATCTCGGTTGCGAACGTCTGCGGCTCGGATATCCACACCTGGCAGGGCGACAACGTCGCCAGCCGCCGCAATATGCCGTTTCCGATGATCCCCGGCCACGAAATGATGGGAACCATCGATGCGCTGGGCGACGGCGTGACGACCGACAGCAACGGCGAGCCGCTGACGCTGGGCGACCGCGTGGTCTACGGCTACACGTTCCCCTGCCGTAGCTGCGCCTACTGCCTGACCGGCCGCACGACCTACTGCACGAATAAGGGGCCGGGCCGAAAGTTCACCTCTGACACGTCGCCGCACTTTCAGGGTGCGTTCGCGCAGTACTACTTCCTGTACCCGAATCACTTCATCTACAAGTGCCCCGACGAGATCGCGGACGCCACGGCGGCGACGCTGAACTGCGCGATGTCACAGGTGATCTACGCGCTCGAAGAGGCGCAGCTTGGCCTCGGCGACACGGTCGTAATCCAGGGGGCGGGCGGCCTGGGCCTGTTCGCGACGGCTATCGCCCGTGAGCGCGGTGCCGGCAAGATCATCGTCATCGACGGCGTGCCTGAGCGGCTGGAGCTTGCGGAATCGTTCGGGGCGCACGAGTTGATCGACCTCCGCGAACTGCCGGAGTCAGAGCAGCGCATCAAGCGGGTCTGGGAGTTGACGAAGGGCATCGGCGCAGAGATCGCGTGCGATTTCGTGGGGTTTCCCGCGGTGATGCTCGAAGGACTCCAAATGCTCGGGAACGGCGGGCGCTACCTGGAGGTCGGCAACATCAACCAGGGGCTCACCTGCGAGTTCGAGCCGAACCTGCTGGTGCGCAAGCATCTGCGGATCATCGGGATGCTGCAGTACGAGCCGCGACACCTCAAGCAGGCGGTTGACTTCGTGATGGCGACGCAGCACAAGTACCCGTACCACAAGCTGATGGCGTACGAGTTCCCGCTGACGGACATCAACCGTGCCTTCAAGGAGCAGGTGACGGGCAAGGTGCCGCGCGCCGCCCTGCGCGCCTGGTAAAGACGGCTTTCTCCCCTCACCCCCAACCCCTCTCCCGCGTGCGGGAGAGGGGAGCCTCATCCTGGAGCATGATGCTGCCGCCTGACTGTGCGCCGTCGTCCATCCCCGCCGTCGTCCATCCCCGAAGATGCGCACGCTAACTTCTCATCCTGAGCACAGCGAAGGATCTCACGCTCCCAATGCCGTCAGCGTGAGATCCTTCCTTCGTCCGGATGACAGGGGGTGGTGGGCATGGGACCATCGCCCCGGCTGGTTGCCACCGGCCCCCTTTGCCGGCCTGGCACGCGTGCAAGCCGGAGGTGAGGGAAACCGTCTTGACCGTCGCCAGTATCCTGCCGCCAGAGTCGGCGCTGTACCGGACGCTTCAGCAGGCAGCCCTGGTGCGCCGCTGCGTCTTCTTCGCCGGGCTGCCGGGCGTCGGCAAGAGCCTGCTCCTCCAGCAACTGGCCCTGCTGGCGGTAGAACACGGGCGTCGCGTCTCCCTGCTCCAGTGGGACGTGGCGCGCGGCCCCTTCGAGACGCCCGAGTTGCTGGCGCGCTACCCCGAGACCGACGGCGTGACCCATCCCGTGATTCGCAAGGCGGCCGGCATCTGGGCGCGCGGCGCGGTCGCAGCATGGCACGCGCAGTATCCGGACCCGCAGGCCATCCTGATTGGCGAGGTGCCGCTGATCGGTAATCGGCTGATCGAGTTGGTGCAGCGGCAGCCGGACGCCGCCGAAGCGCTGCTGGCAGGCGAGGATACGCTGTACTTGATTCCAGTGCCCTCGCGGGAGGTCCGGCAGGTGATCGAGGCGGCGCGCGCCCGCGAGATGGCCGCCCCGGCCCACGAGCGCGAACGCGCCAACGCCGTACCGGCTCTCGTTGAGGCGCTGTGGCAAGAGGTCGCGGCGATGGCCGAGGTACTCGGCATCGGCCCGGCGCGCCCTGGCACTGTGGTAAACCCACGGGCTGACGAGGCGTCGTCGGGCGCGGCCCCGGATGCTGTACCCACTGTGGCGGCAACTGGCGGCTTCGAGCCGGACGTGCACGCCGCCGTCTATCAGGCGTTGTTGCGGCACTGGCACTCAATGTTGCTGCCGATCACAACGGCGCTGACGGTCCAGGCGTCGGTGTACGACGCACTGACCGCCGCCCGCAACCTTGTGCCCGGCCCGGATGCGGTGGCGCGCAGCATGGCCGCCGTCGCCGCGCGCCCCGAGACGGAGGTCGCAGATCAGGTGGCCCGCTGGTTCCTGCCTGGGCCAGATGACGCGGTGACTCCGCCCGCCTGAGGCCCGGACAACGACGGCACATCCGCGCCTGCGCCCCGCTCCGGGGCGGCCTGTGTCGCGCGCTTTCCGCCATGCGCTCCCGTGCAACTTCAGGCAATCGGTGGGCGCATGCTCAGAAAAACTGTCACGTCCGGCGCTTGTCTGCCGTTTGGATACACGGAGCCAGTCGAATTACCCGGACCCTCTACTGGATCGCATGTCTGCGCCATGCAGAGGAATCTGCTAATGGTAGTCGTGATGAAGCGATGTAGACAATGTATGTGTCTCTCAAACGATAGATTGGGGAGGCGCAGGACGCGTAGACTGAAGATGTCGAGAGTGTCTCGGCAGTGCCTAGAAGGATCGAGTTTGTACGCAAGGATGCGAGCCGCACAGTTGCGGGCCGTCGGCCCATGATACCGAAGGATAGAACCGTGCAGTATCTGCGTTTGGCGAAGAAGCTTGGCCTCCTGGCGCTTGTTGTGGCGATGCTCTCCCTGAGCACTCCGACCTGGACCCAGGCGCAAGAGACCCTGGCCGACGAAACGGCCGATCCGGCTGCGCCAGTCACGCCGATTGCGCCAGTCATACCGGTGGCGCAACCGTCCGTCGAGGTGAACGGTCGTGGCCAGCAAGTGTCGAAGAAGTTCACGTTGCAGGCAGGCTTGCTGACCTACCACGCGACCCACAGCGGCTCCTCGAACTTCGTTGTCTACATCCTGGACGGCGCGACCGGGGCCGAAGTCACGTCCATCGTCAACGAGATTGGCAAGGTCGATGCGACGAAGGCGATGCAATTGAAGAAGGGTGGCACCTACGCTGTCCAGGTTCAGGCCGACGGCCCGTGGTCGCTCACCTTCGAGCAGCCCCGTCCGACCGAGGCTCCCGCCGGGCCACAGGCGTACAACGGTGCTGGCACGTCGCTCTCGCCGTTCTTCCAGACCGGCGGCGGCCTGGTGGTCATCGGCGGCTTGTACCAGGGCGACGGCCGGGTGGCGATCCGCGTCCGCGACGCGAACGGCGTGGTGGTCGAACAGATCGCGAATCAGGTCGGCACGTTCAGTGGCTCGAAGGGCGTGAGCCTGACGCCGGGCATCTACTTCCTGGAACTGTACGGCAACGGCACCTGGTCAGTGAACGTCGAGTAACCCAGTAGCGCGGACCAAGTAGCGCACATCAGCGACGCACAGGCGGTCCTGCGGAGAGCATCCGCCGGACCGCCTTTTCATGTGTCTGACCGCCCGTGTCCGCGCGGTCAGGGCGTCTTGATCGCCCCGAGGTAGCGGGTTACGAGCGTCCGGTCACCGGTCACGGTCAGCCGCCCTAGCTGCTCCGCTTCCGCGACGGGCAGACTGCGCCAGGAGAGCAGCGCCCAGGTGCCGCCGTCTGTGACCAGCGTGGCAGCCGGCTCGGCCGGCCCGCTGGCGACATTGGCGTCCGTGTCAACGCCGGCCAGCGTCATCCCGGCCGGCCCGAGCGTCGCGAAGGTGATCGCCCCGTCGATCTCCTGCCGCACGACACCGGCTGCGCCGTTCAGGCCGTCACCCGTGACGAAGAATGGCAGAAACGGCAAGGTGGCCGGCCCGGCGAACAGGGTCGCAGCGGGCGAGAACCACGGCTCCAGCCCGACCGGTCGGCGGATGTCGCTGATGTGGACCACGAGATCAAAGGTGTACGCCGTGATGACGCTCGCAAGCGTGGCTGGCAGCTCGTAAAACCAGGCCGGCTCGCTCAACTGGTCGTCGGAGGCATTGGCGAGAGCGGCATCGTAGCGTGCCAGTTGCTCCGCGAGCCGCTCAATGTTGGCGACCGGGCCATCCCCATGTGCCTCACGGTGGACTTGCTTGAACCAGG
>JBBQBU010000341.1:0-6618 GCA_038318015.1 Chloroflexota bacterium
GCATTCCTCTGGCGCACAGCGGCGCGGACGGCGGTCGGCCTCGCGCCGGCCCCGATCTCGGCGCTCCCAAAGGCCGCCATCGCCTACTTCGGGACGTACTCGGTCGGGCAAGCCGCGCGCTACTACTATGAGCGCGGGGACAAGCCGCCGCCAGAGGTCATGCGCGAGTTTCAGGCGGAAGCCCGGCGGCGCTACGAGTCGCTCAACGACCTGTTGAAGCAGCGGTTCGCCGGTCCCCGAACAGTCCTGCCGCCCGCGCCGCCGCGCGAGGGCACGGCGTAGCGGGTGCCCCTGCGTCGCGCTCTTGATGCCGCAAACTGACGGAAACGTTGCCGACCTTCGAGAACGCGTGTATAACGCTCTCGCTCAGCGATGAGGGAGGGACTGTGGCTCGCACCCCAATTGACATCACCTGCCCAAGCTGCCGAAACACGTTCAAGAGCACCGATTGGGGCATCGTGCTCACCTGCCCGTCGTGTCAGGAAAACGTCGGCCGCATCGCCCAACTCGACACGTTGCTCGATCAGTGGTTCTACCCCCGCCGTTGGCGGGCGGACCTGCATGAGCCGAATGCGAACTACTTGCTTGAAAAGCTGTGGACGGCGAACGGCCAGGGTGAGACGCTGTACAACGGCATCGCCCCGGCCCACGCCAACTACGACATCTTCCGCCACCTCGTCACGCGGTTGGTAGCACAGGGCGTCGATGAGGGCTGGGTCGAACTGGAGTTCCCAGAGGATCCGCTCGAAGAGAACCCGGTCTACCAGTTGAAGTTTGGCGACCCGGACCGCTTCGCAAAGGGCGTCGAACGGCTCTTCCCGGAAGTGGACTGGGACGAGCAGATCGAAGTGCCGGCCGCCGAGACCGACGACGAGAGCGGCAGCGTGATGCCCGACATCACCAGCAGCATCGCCGACGACGAGCCAACGCCGATCTCGGCCGGGCGCAAGGGCCGCCGCCAGCCGTAGCCGCTGGCGCGCCCCTTTCAGAAGACGACGAGTGCCGGCTCCCTTTGGGAGCCGGCACTTGTCGACTTCTCGGTCGCGGTCCCGAGCGCGTTTACCGGCCAGCGGTCGCCCGCACCTTCGCCTCGATCTCATCCGTGACCTCGCGGGTCGTCGCCTTGCCACCCAGGTCCGGCGTCAACACCCGGCCCTCGGCGCACACCGCTTCGATAGCCGCCAGAAGCTGCCCCGACATCTCCATCTCGCCCAACGCCTCCAGCATCATGGCGGCGGCCCAGACGGCGGCAATCGGGTTCGCGATGCCCTTGCCCGCAATGTCCGGGGCCGAGCCGTGGACCGGCTCGAAGAAGCCGGGCACCTTCTTGTCAGGATTCACGTTGGCACTCGGGGCAAGGCCGAGGCTGCCCTGGAGCGCGCCAGCCAGATCTGTCAGGATGTCACCAAAGAGATTCGAGGTGACCACCACATCCAGCGACTCCGGATTGCGGACCATCCGCGCGGCCATCGCATCGACGTGGCACTGTTCGGACTGAATCTCCGGGTAATCCTTTGCCACAATGGCGAACACTTCGTCCCAGAACACGTTGCTGTGCTGCATCGAGTTCGACTTGGTGACGCTCGTGACCTTCTTGCGGCCCTGGCGCTGCGCCAGCGTGAAAGCGTAGCGCATGATGCGCTCAACGGCCGTCCGCGTGAACACGATACTCTGCACCGCGACCTCGTGCTCCGAGCCAACGTGCACCCGTCCGCCGACGCCGGAGTACGCACCCTCGGTGTTCTCGCGCAGCACCTCAAAGTTGATGTCGGCAGCCGTCTTGCCGCGCAAGATGCCATCCAGGCCGGGCAGCAACCGGCAGGGCCGATGGTTCACGTAGAGGTCGAAGCCTTTGCGGATCGGCAGGAGTAGCCCCCACAGCGACACGTGGTCAGGGACCAACTTCGGGAAGCCGACGGCACCGAGGTAGATGGCGTCGAACGGCTCCAGGATCTTGAGGCCGTCCTCTGGCATCATCGAGCCCTGTTCCAGGTAGTAGCCGCAACTCCACGGGAACGTCTCAACTTCAAACTTCACGTCGCCGCGCACTTCTTCAGCCGCGCGTAGCACCTGTAGGCCAGCTGCAATGACATCCTGGCCGATGCCGTCGCCTGGGATCGCCGCGATTGCGTACGACCGCATGTGAACCTCCCGTTACTCTCTCGTCCTGGGACACCTGATCTGCCTGACTGACCTGACTGGTCGGCGGTCGGCCGGGTCTGGCTGGTCACGCGGCGTCGCCGTCCCTACAGCGCCACTAGGCGTCGGGCTTTGGCCGGCGCAGGAAGGCGCGCCAGCCCATGATGGTCGATGCGACACAGCCAACGGCAACCAGCGCCAGCAGCGCCAGCACGGCCGGGCCAACTTGCAGCCCATTGCCGGGATACAGCCGCTGTGCGATCACCTGGGCGAGTACCACGTTCAGCAGCACGATGCTGGCGGCCGTGAGCAACAGTAACCGGCCCGGCGCATCTTGTTTCACCCATCTCCCCCGTGCCGGCTCTGGCCCGAATCCAGAACGGCTCGCTCCGCCGTAAAAGTTCTGGCACCGTCTGAGGCGGATGATACAATGCGCCTCTCGAAGGTGGACACCGACCCCGCGCGGACTCGGATGATGCCGCACCTGGGTCTGGCGAGAGGATGGGGACGTCATGGGTGGGCTCTGGGTCTCGTTATTGATCGTGTTCATGGCAAGCTGTTGCACGATGGTGCTGGAGCTTGTCGCCGGGCGCATCCTCGCCCCGTTTATCGGCGTATCGCTGTACACCTGGACCAGCATCATCGGCGTGTGCCTGGCCGGTATTTCAGTGGGCAATTTCATGGGCGGCATGCTGGCTGACAAGGCTGGCTCGCGGCGCACGCTCGGCCTGATCCTGCTGGGCGGCGGCCTGTTCAGCCTGATCATCCTGCCGCTGGCCGCCATCGACCTGACGGCGATCATTCCCCGCGCTGTCATCTCGGCAGATGCGACATCAGAAACAAAAAGCGCCTTTCTGATCGGTCGCATCGTCGTCTTGACCGCCATCCTGTTCCTGCCGCCGACGCTGATCCTGGGCATGGTCTCGCCGATCGTCATCAAGCTGGCGCTGACGGACTTGCGCCAGACGGGATCCATTGCGGGCAAGATCTACGCGTTCTCGACGGTGGGCAGCATCGTCGGGACCTTCCTGACGGGCTTCTACCTCGTGTCGGCGTTCGGCACGCGCACCATCGTGTTCGGGGTCGCCGTGATCCTGATCGGCATGGCGTTCGTCTTCGGAGATCTGATCCCCGCTGCCCGCGACTACCTGTCGGGACGCGGCGCCGGCGGTAGCAGCAGCTCCACCAGCCAGCCCGGTTCGACCGGTGACGGCCTCAAGGCGTTCTCGCAGATCGTCCTGGTGCCAGTGGTGATTGTGTTCGTGGCCATTGGCATGGGCCTCGTCGGGTTTGTGCGCGTCGGGGCCGGCGGCCTGAACCTGCTGCTGTTCATCCTGGGCATGTCAGCCCTCTGCGCGGTGGCAGGCTACACAGTCGTGCTCGGCCAGAAGGCGTTCGCCGCCCTCGACCCGGACGGTCGCCAGAGCCTGATGCGCGCAACTGGTGCGGCGACTGGCGTCGTGACGGTGCTAGGCATCGTCGGCACGCTCTACTGGATGAATCCAGGCGGCAAGGTCACACTGACGCGGCCAGACGCGCTTAACGGTGGTTGCTACAAGGAAACCAACTACTTCTGCATCAAGGTCACCGACGTTGACCCTAGCGACTCACATCAGGTGCGGGCACTGGTCCTTGACCACCTGATCCACAGCTACAACTCGCTGACGGACCCGCTCTATCTCAAGTACGGCTACATCAAAGTGTACGCCGACATGATCGAATACGTGGCCCAGCAGTACCCGCAATACAGCGCCTTCTTCATCGGCGGCGGCGGCTACACGTTGCCCCGGCAGATGGAGGCGCTGCGCCCTGACGCCAAGATCGTGGTGTCGGAGATCGACCCCGGAGTCACCGAGACGAACTTTGAGATGCTCGGCGTTGATCGGAACACGAAGATCATCACGTTCAATGCCGACGCCCGAGAGGTCGTCGGCCAGTATCAGGTGAGCGGCGAGAAGTTCGACCTCGTGTTCGGCGACGCGTTTAACGACTTGCAGATTCCGTATCACCTGACGACGAAGGAATTCGCCCAGGAGGTGCGCGGCATGCTGAAGGATGACGGTCTGTACCTGGCGCTGGTCATCGACAAGTTGCGCGGCGGCCTGTTCATCCCGTCGTACACGCGGACGGTGCAGGAAGTCTTCCCCTACGTCTACATCCTGAACGACGCGCCAAGCTGGAACAGCACCTTCCCGAACACCTACCTCGTGGCCGCCAGCGCCACCCCCATCGACATGGCGCGCATCCAGAAGATCACGACCGGGCAGGGGCCGAACGGCTCGCCGCTGGTGTCGATCATGCCGAAGGACACCTTCGATGAATGGCTGCGGACCGCGCCCTCGGTTGTCTTGACCGATGACTATGCGCCCGCCGACAACCTCGTTGCGCCGCTCTTCGTGGAGCGCAGCTTCTAGCACACCGGGCGGCCGGGCAGACATGTAGGATACGGCCCGACCGTTCACAAGGGTAGCCATTCGCCCGCCCGGCGTTGTTGCTGGGGCGGGCGTCACTGTGGTTGCCACGAGAATGCTGACTCGACGCATCTAAAGCGGCCGGGGCAGCGTACATGCAGCGAGACGGACGCGGGCGACTCGTGTCAGCCGGCAGTTCCTGAGAGTAGGAGTATCGTCGCAGAGCGGTGCGACAAAGGCCGGCCGGATCGGCGCGCGCTGCTTGATATACTGGCACCACCGCGGTCATCGGCCAGTGCCCGAGCGCAGACGGGCACACTTGGTACAGGCTCGCAGGCGCGGACGGAGGATCTCTTGCCGAAGAAAGACCGGATCGCCCAGGAGCGAGAAGACGCGGCCGACGATCCCGGTCTGGCGTTCGACGAACTGTCCAGGAACGGCGTCGTCGGGAAAGGCGAGGGTCCATCCGCGAATCCCAATCACGGACCGTGGCTGGTCGGCCTCGGCATGGCCGTGGCGCTGGCGTTCGTGCTGATGCTGATCGCCCTGCCGTCGAGCCGGGTGAGCACCAGCACGCCAGCCGCCCTGCCTGACAACGAGTTCACCAGCATCATCAGCAGCGTCCAGGGGCTGCTGACCCCCAGCGACCACTCGCTGCCCGTGGTGCTGAGCAAGCTCCTGTTGGCGGCGCTGCTCGGGACCATCGTCGGCTACCGCCAGCGCGTTGACGTGGACGAATACATCGTGCAGGCGCACGTCATCATCGCATTCACCGGCGCACTGATGATGATCATCATCGGCAATGAGATTGTGCGGGCGTTCGGACTCGTCGGCGCTGGCAGCATCATTCGGTACCGCACGCCCGTGCGCGATCCACGCGCCCTGGCGTCGCTGTTCGTGACGATGGGCATTGGCATCGCTGTTGGCGTCGGCCTGTTTGAGCTGGCGTTCATCGGTGCGGTACTGATCGTGCTCATTCAAGGCATCTTCGGCACCATTGCCGGCCGCCTGCCACACACGTTTTACAACCCCCAGCGCGGTTATTCGCTGTCGCTGTGGACAGAGGACGGAGCAGGGACGCTCCAGCGCGTGCGCCAGACCTTCGCGGAGCATGACATCAGGTATCGGCTGTTGGAATATGATGCTCGCTCGAAGAAAGATGGCCTGGTCAAGATGGCGCTGGCGGTCGAAGCCAGCGCGCATCTCTCGACTGAGGATTTGACGCTGCTCGTCTTCAGGGACGGCGTGCAATCCGTGAGCTGGGAGGAAGGTTGACATGACGGCCAACGGCCAGGCCAACGGTGTCGCGCCACAGTCGGCACCGATACCCTTGCAGCGGTTCGACTATCCCGGCAGCCTCGTCATCGTCGAGGGCGTCGATGGCTCAGGGAAGAGTACGCAGCTGCAGCTTCTGCGCGAGTATCTCGTGGAGAGCGGGGCTGACGTGCTGTTCACCGAATGGAACAGTTCCAGCCTAACCGCCAAAGCTGTCCGCAGGGGTAAGCGCCGCCTCTGGCTTGGGCACCTGAGTTTCGTGCTACTGCACGCCACTGACTTTACCCACCGCTATGAGAACATCATCGTGCCGGCGTTGCGGGAAGGGAAGTTAGTCCTGGCCGACCGCTACGTGTTCACCGCGTTCGCGCGGGACGTGGCGCGGAACGCCGACCGGGCGTCCGTGCGGCGGCTGTATAGCTTCGCACTCCACCCTGACCTTGCCCTCTACTTCCGGGTGGCGCTGGAAGTTGGGATGAACCGCGTGCTCACCGGCCCCTGCCGCGAGGGTCTCAAATACTATGAGGCCGGCCTTGACCTGGGCCTGAGCCAGGAACCCCAGGAAAGCTACCGGCTGTTCCAGGGGCGCGTCGTGAACGAGTACGACTACATGGTGCCAGAGTACAACCTGACCGTAATCGACGCGAACCGGGGCATTGAGCCGCAGCGCGAAGAGGTCCGCGCGCTGGCGCAGCCAATCCTCGACCGTCACCTGGCGATGCTCAGTCAGCGCGAAGACACGCGCCGTGAGCGCCGCCGCCGCCAGGAGGTCGTCCGTGGTTGACGCCCGTCC
>JBBQBU010000342.1:0-6610 GCA_038318015.1 Chloroflexota bacterium
TCCCGAGTGTACGACGACGGTGTCACGGTCCGGACGTTCGAGCGGTTGAGGTTCCGTATCCTGTGACACTACACTGCTGCTCTTCTCGTTGTGGGTGGTCAAGGTCGGTGACAAACGGTCAGGGTGGGAGGCTTCCCTGCCCGAAATTGCGCTATATGGGCAGTCTACAGCCTCTGGGCGTCGGCTGGCGACCCACTGCTGACCGCCCATGCGTTGAAGCGTTCCATTCAGGCGCTCGTGGCGACGCGGGCTGCGGCAACAGCCACCTCGTAGTTTGGTTCAAGCATCTGGTCGTCCACGTAGTCGGCGTAGGCCACCTGATCGTCAGCATTGATGATTATCACTGCCCGCTGCAACAGTCGCCACTCCTTGATGAGCACCCCGTAGTCGAGGCCAAAGGCGTCGTTTCGGTGCGACGACAGCCCCTGGTGCGCGACTCCGGCGTCGGCGTTCCAGCGCGCCATCGCCCAGGGCAAGTCCATGCTGACGGTGTACACCACGACATCGGCCGGCAGGTTGGCCCGCAGTCCCTCCCAGCGGCGCGTCTCGATGTTGCAGACCGGGGTATCAAGCGAGTTGACGATGTTGAGCAGCCGGACCCGTCCGGCCATATCCGCTAGCGTGACTGTCTGCATGGCGCTGCCGTCCCAGTGATCCAGCGCAAACGCGGGGGCCGTATCACCGGCCGCCAGTTTCGCCCCGATGACGGTCAGCCGTTCATCAAACTCGAATGCTTCGCCGGTGCGCTCGATGGTCACGCTGGAGCCTCCGCTGTGTCGCAGCATGTCACGTCTGCGCTGCTGGCGTCGCCATTGTAGGCATGCGTTCTGGCAGGTTCCGTGCCGGACGGAACATCGTGTCGGGCCTGAGTTGTCGCCGATTCGCCCGTGTGATGCGCCGCGTCGCCACACGATTCGGTTGACGGACGGGCGCGGGCGTGCTTCGATACGGGGGCACGATAGCGCTGGCTGGCAGCCACGACGGCACGCAAATCACGCACGGCACTATCACCGGGCACGCGACGCGCCTGCGAAGGCTGGGTACGACTGGGCGCGGGGAGGGCAGACGATCATGGCCGAAGCGACACACCAGGTCCGCACACACCACGTCCGCATTGACCGCAGCAAGACGCTCGCGCAGCAGCCGGACACCGGGCACAACCGTTGGCACGAGGCAATCCCGCCAGTCGTCGTGGTGGCGTCCGGCGACCGGGTCATGCTGGAGACGCGCGACGCGCTGGACGGCCAGATCACGACGGCGACGACGGTGGGCGACCTGCTGGGCGTGAACCTGGGGGTGGCCCACGCGATGACCGGGCCGGTCTGGGTGGACGGGGCGGAGCCTGGCGACCTGCTGGAGGTCCGCATTGAGGAGGTGCGCGCGGAGCCGTTCGGGTTCACGTCGCAGCTACCGGGCTTCGGCTTCCTGCGCGACCTCTTCACCGAGCCGCACCTGATCCGCTGGGACATCGCGGAGGGCTGGGCGACCTCGGTGGACCTGCCGGGCGTGAAGATACCGGGCGCGCCGTTTATGGGCGTGCTGGGCGTCGCGCCGTCCACGGCCCTGCGTGAAACGATGATCGCCCGCGAAGCCGAACTGTCGGCGCGGGGGGGCATCGCACTGCCGCCGGACGCGTCCGGTGCCATCCCGGCCGACCCGGACATTGCCGCCAGCGCCCTCCGCACGATCCCGCCGCGCGAAACCGGCGGCAACCTGGACATCAAGCAGTTGACGGGTGGCACCACCGTCTACATCCCGGTCTACACGGCCGGTGCGCTGTTCTCGGTCGGAGACGCGCACTTCGCGCAGGGTGACGGCGAAGTCTGCGGTACGGCCATCGAGATGGCGGGCACGTTCGTCGGGACGCTCCATCTGCGGAAGGGCGAAGCCGCGCGCCGCAACATCCGGAGCGTCCAGTACAGCCGCGAGGAGTACATCCTCGATCCGCGCTTCCAGGCACCGCGCCGCTTCTACGCGACCACCGGTCTGTCGATGCGCGCGGACGGGCGGCAGGAGTCGGAAGAGGCGACGCTGGCGGCCCGTAACGCGCTGCTGGCAATGATCGACTACCTGGAGTCCGAGCGCGGGTACACGCGGGCGCAGGCGTACTCGATCTGTAGCGTGGCGGTGGACTTGAAGATCAGCGAACTGGTGGACGTGCCGAACGTGGTCGTGAGCGCGGTGTTGCCACTGGACATCTTCGCATAGGACGCCGGCGGTCCCCTTCTCCCACACCCCCGATCGGAAGCGGCCCTCACCCCAAACCCCTCTCCCACTTGTGGGAGAGGGGGTTGGGGTGAGGGCTCCCCGGGTCGCAAGCAGGAGAGGGGGCGGGGATGGGGAGGGCCGTTCCTCGCACGGTGCCCGCCACGGCCGCATTGACGCGTTGGCCGGGGCGGTATACCCTCCTCCGCGAAGGCCGGCCCTGATCTCTGCTTGCCGCGCCCTCAGCGGGAGTGTTGTCGATGCCACCACAGCTGCAAGCTGGCGTCAGCCGCGCCGTCACCACGCCGCCTGTCGGCATCGCGCACCCGTTCTGGGGTGCACAGACCCACACCCGTGCAGAAGGCGTCGATCTCGACCTGTGGACGACCGCTCTCGTGGTCTCTGACGGTACGACCACCGCCGCCATCGTGGACTCGGATCTGCCGAACGTGCCGGACGCCCTGTCAGCGGAGGTGCGGCAGCGCGTCTCCGCACTGACCGGCATCCCCCCGACGCACATTCGCCTCTCCGCCACGCATACGCACTCCGGCGGCGCGCTCGCCCCCGGCTGGTATCCCGACGGCGCGGAGATGATCCCCGGCTACGTCACGATGCTGACCGACAAGATTACTGGGGCAGTCTGGGAGGCCCACCGACGCATGCGGCCGGCCCGCGTCGCGAGCGGGCTCGGCCATTCGACGGTCGGCGTTCGCCGTCACGATGGTCTCCGGCTACTCCAACGGCGAGGTCGGGTACGTCCCGATGCGCAGCGACTACAAGAACGGCGGCTACGGCGTCTGGAACTCGCCGCTCGCGCCCGGCTCGGCGGAACTGCTGATCGAGGCGGCCAGCGACCTGCTCGAAGCCATCGGCGGGTAGGCTCCTGACGCAGCGGGTAGGCTATGCCACCGTCGCGGCGGGGTCCACCAGCGGACGAAGCAGCGAGTCCCCGGCCGCAAGCAGGTTCGTGATGACCCGCGCGGGTACCGGCCGGGCCAGGAAGAACCCCTGGCCGTGGTCGCACCCGAGCGCTTGCAACTCGTGGAGCTGTTCGACCGTCTCGATGCCTTCCGCCGTGACGGTCAAGTCCAGGCCCCGGGCCAGCGCGATGACGCTCCTGACGATAGCCATGTCGCGCTGGTCGCGGTTGAACCCGTGGACGAACGAGCCGTCGATCTTCAGCGTGTCCACCGGGAACCGCTGCAAGTACGAGAGCGACGAGTACCCCGTTCCGAAGTCGTCGATGGCGAGGCGCCCCCCGAGCGCCTTCAACTGGTGCATCGTCGCGATGGCGCTGTTCATGTGCTGCATCACGATGCTCTCGGTGATCTCGAGCTTCAGCGCGCCTGGCTCCAGGCCCGTGTCGTGCAGGATGCGGGCGACGCTTGCCACCAGTTCCGGGTGGCGGAACTGGCGCGCCGACAGGTTGACGCTCATGATCAGGTCTGCTGCTGATGGCTGCTCGCGCCGCCAGGATTGCGCCTGCCGACAGGTCTGCTCCAGCACCCACTGGCCGATCGGCACGATCAGGCCGGTCTCTTCGGCCACCGGGATGAAGCGCGACGGCGAGACCAGCCCCAACGTCGGGTGGTCCCAGCGCAACAGCGCTTCGACTTCCGTGATCCTGCCGGTGTCAAGTTTGACAATGGGCTGGTACTCGACGAAGAGCTGGTCCCGCGCCAGCGCCTGCCGAAGCTCGGATTCAAGCGTCAGGCGATCCATCGCGTCGATAGCCATCGCCTGATCGAAGACGGCGTACTGCGCCTTGCCGTTCGCCTTCGCCCGGTACATTGCAAGGTCGGCCTGCCGCAGCATCTCCTCCACCGTATCGCTGTCGGGGTTGCTCACGGTGACGCCAATGCTGAAGCTCGGGCAGAGTTCGTGCGTATCGATCACGATGGGCACATGCAGGCTCGCGACGATGCGGTCGGCGGCCTCGCGCGCATACTCCGCGCCGCCGACATCTTCGAGCAGCACCGCGAACTCGTCGCCGCCGAACCGAGCGGCCGTGTCCCCCGCCCGGATGGACGAGCGCAGCCGTCCAGCGACCGCCGCCAGGAGGCGGTCTCCGACCTCATGCCCGAGGCTGTCATTGATGACCTTGAAGTTGTCCAGGTCCAGGAAGAAGACGGCGACGGAACGGCCGCTCCTGGCCGACCGTGCCAGGGCAAGGCCCAGGCGGTCCAGAAACAGCGCCCGGTTCGGCAGCCCGGAGAGCTGGTCATAGTAAGCGAGCCGGTTCATCTGCGCTTCAAGCTGTTTGCGCTCGCTGATGTCGCGGATGACGCCGACCAGGACCGGGTGTCCGGCAGCGTCGATGAACCGGGACTTCTTGGTCAGGACGTGTCGCGTGCGGCCCTCGCCGTCGGTCAACGCCTCCTCGTTCTCGTGCGTCTCGCCCGTCCGTAGCACCAGATTGTCGTTGTCCCAGAACGTTACCGCCTCGTCGGCCGGGAGGAATTCGCGGTCGCTCTTGCCAAGCGCCGTGCCTGGATCGAGCGCAAACAGCGTCCAGAAGGCCCGGTTGCCGAGCTTCCAGCGGTGCTGCTCGTCCTTGACGAAGATCGGGTCGGGGACGGCATCAATCACCGCCTGGAGGAAGTCGCGGTGCTCTTGCAGCGCCTGCTCGGTGCGCTGGTGCTCGATCAGTTCGTGGCGCAGCTCGGCGAAGAGGCGGGCGTTGTCCACCGCCACGCTCAGATGGGCCGCCAGCGCCTCTAGAAAGCGCACCTGCGACGGCGAGAACGCATGGGGCCGCTCACCGTCAATGCTGAGGGCACCGAGGCTGCGCCCCTCTCGCAAGATCGGGACGCTGACGGTGCACAGCACCCCCTCGGCGGCCAGTTCTTGATGGCGCGGCACTGGGCTCTGTCGGACATCTGGGGCGTAGAGGGTCTTTCGCGCCTGCATGGCCCGCCACGCTGACGTGTTGCGGGCCGCCAGCACCAGCGGTGGACGGACCGTCTCCCAGTCCCTCGCGAAGACGTGGTGCTGAATGATCGTGTCTGCTGCGGCATCGTAGAATGAGAAGTTCAGCCGCACGAAGGCAATGACGCGGCTCAGTTCAACAGCAACCGCCCTGAGAATCGCCGGCATCTCCAGAGACGAGTTGACGATGCGGCTGACCTCGCTGATGACTTCGAGTTGCCGGGCGCGCTCGCGATCCTCACCCCCAAGCAGGGCGCGTGCACGCACAAGCCCGGTCGCAAGTCCATGCGCGACGAGCTTGATGGGCAGCCAGCGGGCCATAGCAGCACCCACCTTCGGGTTGAACATGCCGGCGCTCCTGTCACGACGGCCGCACAGCACCGCGCAAGCCGCAGTCATCGTCTGCAAACTTGAACGATGCAAAACAATAGTTGGGGACGGCGCGCAGATGCAACATACGATGTGCTGGCGGAGATTGCTTGCCTGTTGTGGGCCGCCGTGGCGCTTCCGCACGCACGCGCTTGCCGGAGTACCGCCACAGCTTCCAGGCCGTCGATCCGTCAGACAACAAAGACCTACGCGACAGATTCCTTGACCGCTTGATGTTGATGCAAGAGCGGCTGGCCGATGGGGAAGACTCCGCAGAGTGATGGCCGGCTCCCCGATCGGGGGAGCCGATCCCTCATCCTAGTCCTATGCCTGCGCCACAGTTGGAAAACGTGCATCCCGTAATCTGCATCCCGCCAACGTTGGTCCCGGTGGGGGTAGCGTCCAACAAGAAGCCGTTGGGCATATACAGGCGCACGGAGACATCCAATTCATCCGGCGCGCTAGCATCTTTCCTCTTGATGTCGCAGAGAACGCGACCCGATGCCTTTTCGGTCAATGTGTACTGGTCCGCAGTCTGGACAAGATCGTACTTTTCCTTGTCCCCTCGATAAATCTCGTTCCGGCGCACGGTAGCTACGCGCTTGCCGCTCTCGTCATTGATGTCAAAGTCAATGCCCAAGTAGCCGTTGTCATCGTGCCGGCGCAGAGTAACCACCGGCGCGTCCTTGAAGACGACAAGGTTCGGAGTGTCGATGTACGTGTTCCCGCCGAACCGTACTTGGAACTGCTGCGCTACTAGCCACATCGGCGCGCTCCTTGTCGGCAACATTGCAAGGTTGCCGTCTGCCCAAACCATACTACTGCGCGCACAGAACATCCGTCCACTAGCGGCGCGCGTCAATCCCCAAACGGGCAGACTTTAGCGAAGAAGCGTTCTCACAACCCATCTTGGCCTAGCACTCAGTTTCCCCATTTGAGGAAGCTGCCCACCGAACCGTCGCCAAATCCCTTATAATTGAGGTATCAAACAGTGCCCGGCCGATGGTTGCATAAAGGATGTACCGTCGCCCCGTCGCATCGCCTGAACGGCAGCCCACTCCTTATCTGGCCCCGTAGCTCAGAGGATAGAGCATCGGTTTCCTAAACC
>JBBQBU010000343.1:0-6571 GCA_038318015.1 Chloroflexota bacterium
CGGGGTAGATCTCGTTGGTCACCACGTAGACGACCCGCGCATGCTTCAGCACCAGATCCGGCGCTCGTCGTCCTCGCGCGGCAAGGATTCGGTCGCGCAGCGCCATCGGGACAGCCTCCCGCGCCCGACTGCGGCCCGCGATGATGGCGGGGCACAGCCGCGCGCTCGACATTTGCACCAGCATACCGCCAGCGCGCCACAAGGTGGTGGCACAGACTGTGCTTCAGGAGGGAATCACGGAGGTATCTTCAGATGTATTCCATCCTGTACATCATCGGTGCAATTGTCGTGATCGTTGTTGTCCTTCGCGTGCTTGGACTGTTTTAGGAGCCAATGACCATGTCGCAGATCAACGTCAACAGTGCGCCGCCCGTCGATGAAGGCGGGCGGACCGCCGGGGCTGGCGCAACGATGCTGGCCGTGGTGCTCGCCGTCGCCGTTGCGCTGGTGGTGATCTGGCTGCTCTTCTCCGGACTCTTCTCTGGCCCCACTTCCAGCACCACCAATGTCAACGTGAACCCGCCGGCCCAGCAGGCACCCGCCCAGAAGGACGGGCCGAGCGTGAACATCAACGTGCCGAAGATGGACGTGCAGGCACCCTCGCAGCCGGCAGCCCCGGCCAAGCCGTAGGCTGACCGCGCGCCACACGAATCGACCGACAGAGTGCAGGCAGCCTCAGACCGGGGCGGCCTCTTTCATATCCTGCCGGCGCCGCGCCCTCGCTGCTCGATGCTCATAAACTCGACTTCTGGATCGTGTGGCAACTCGGTGGCACCATCCCGGCCTTTCCGCCCGCCGAGTACACAACCTCGCCGATCTACAGGCTACCCTTCGAATCGACGCAGACCCCGTGCGGCGAGAAAAAGCTACCCGGCGCGCACGGTTCGTCGGTGCCCAGGCGGGCCAGCACGAGTCCTTCCAGATCGAAGACGGACACGCGGGCCGGCCGATTCTGCCCGAGCGGACGCGGCATGAACGACGCAAAGCCGCACCGCTCACCCAGTTCCCCGACGTAGACGTGGCCCTGCACGTCGATGCACAAGTCCTGCGGCCGGACAACATCGGTCCAGATGGCAAGCACCTCGCCGGCCGGGCTGAATACCTGAATGCGCGAGTTCTCGCGGTCGCAGATGAACAAGCGGCCGTCCGTGTGCGCCCAGACCGAATGTACGAGGTTGAACTGGCCCGGCCCGTCGCCCGGCTCACCCCAGGATTCGAGCAGCGAGCCGTCCGGCGCGAAATGGTGCACGCGGGCGTTGCCGTACCCGTCGGAGACGAACAGGTCGCCGTTCGGGGCCACGGCGCAGCGAGTCGGGCGGTTGAACGGCGCGCCCCCCGGCTGGATCGTGCGGTAGTCGTCGCCACGGTAGCCAGTGGCGGCCGGTCTGTCCACGGTCCCGATGGTCATGACAAGGTTGCCGTCAGCGTCAAACTTGCGGACGACATGGTTGCCGGCATCTGCCGTGTACACCGCTCCGTCCGGCCCGACCTCGATGCCGTGCGCGAAGCGGAACAGGCCGTCCCCGAACGATCGCAGGAACGAGCCGTCCGGTGCGAAGACGGCGATGGCATGTTCCGGCCCCATCGGGTACTGGCCGCGATTGAGCACGTACACGTTGTCGTGCACGTCAACGGCCACCGCCGCCACGTCTCCCCACGACCAGTCGGCGGGCAACTGTGCCCAGGCGTCGTCGGCGCGGTACGGGTGGGCCGACGCGCCATCAAGGTCGCGCATAGAGTTCCTCCTGCTGGCGACGTTTACCGGCGGAGCGGTCCATCGGGACGTATCGCCGGTAACGTCGGCTTGCGCTCCTGGGCCGGCGCGGCAGCGGGCACGGATGCAGGAGCGCTGGCCGTGCCGACCGTCGGGTTTGAGGGCAGTGTAGCCAATGGCGTTGCTGCCTCGACGGTGGCCGCCGGGCCTGACAGTTCGGTGGGCAGCGGGGGAGATGCGGGCACAGTGGCGCTCAACTGCGGACCTGCCGCTGCTGTGGGCACTACAGTCGGCGGCGCGGTCTGTGTGGCGGCTACGACCATCTGCGGGGCGGTGCTAGGAGGCGCACCCGGCGACAGGACCAACTCGCGCACCTCGGGTGTCCCGTAGGCGAACAGCGAGACGCCGAAGCAGCCGAGTACTACCTGCCGCCCCAGCGACCTCACCGACCCGATCTCAAAGCCGGCCGCCTTGAGGCCGCCTCCAATGATCGCTGCCACCAGGCACACGACGCCGATTGTCTGAAATGGGTCCATGTCCTCCGACCTCAGTGGGCAGGCGCTCTCCTCAGCCGGCCTGACCGCACGTAGGTCTAAACGTCAGGGCAGCGTCGGACGGGTCGGCCACGCTGTGAACATTGCACCCGCAGCGCCGTCAATCGCTGTCGTAAGCACGAGAACGAAAGGGATACAGGCGAACATGAGAACCGGGCCGGGAGGCGAGGCGGCATCAGGCTGGCGTGGTTCTCACCACCGTGTCGGCAACGGCGCGCACCTGCCGGAGGTTCTCGCCGCAGCCGGCCCGCATCCCCCCGACATCGCCCAGCATCGAGATGATGCGGAATCCCTGTCGGATGCGCTCAGAGGCCATGCCGGCGTCGGTCGTGAACAGGCCCGGCCCCTTGCCGTGGCGCTGGGCCGCCGCCAGCACCTGCGACGCTGCCTCCTCGACGCGCGGGTCCATCGGCGTGGTGTCTGGGACCGGGCGGGGCGACAACCCGAACGACAGCGAGAAGTCGTTGGTGCCGATCAGGCAGCCGTCGATGCCATCCACCGCCAGGATCTCGTCGGCGTTCGCGATGCCCTCGGCCGTCTCGATCATGACCACACACATCAACTCACGCTCGGCCTCGGCAAAGTAGTCCGAACCGCCGTAGAGCGCGCCGCGAATCGGCCCCCACGATCGATCACCCTTCGGCGGGTAGCGCATCGCCCGCACGGCCGCCGCCGCCTCTGCCGCGTTGTTGATGAGTGGCACCACCACGCCGTACGCCCCCAGGTCAAGCACTCGCTGAATCTGCGGCCTGTCGTTGGCGACCACGCGCACCCACGGAATCGTCGGGGTCGCGCTGACGGCCGTGAGCAGCGACCCGATGTTCCCGAGGTTGTTCTCGCCATGCTGCAAGTCGAGTAGCAGCCAGTCGTACCCCATGTGGCCCATCGTCTCAGCCACCAGTGGGCTAGCCGCGCTCACACTGGCCCCGAGGATCGGTAGCCCCGCTCGGAGCTTGCGCTTCGCCGTGTTCGGTCGCATCGTCCCCTCCATTGGGTGATAGGTGCTGGGTTAGAGGTTCTGGGGTCGGAGGGTGGAGGGTGCCGATCCGTTCAACCCCTATCACCCTGCACCCAGAACCTGCCCATAGACAGTCGCTGTCAGATCGAATATGATATGCCGCACTGCACGGCGGGGCTAACACGACGACGTGCCCTGCGGAGGATTGTGTGGCAGCGTTTGCCGGCTTGGACCTCTTTCGCCTAGACAATCGCGTCGCTCTCATCACGGGCGGCGGCGGCGCTATCGGCACTGCGATGGCCGGCGGGCTGGCAACGGCCGGCGCGGCGCTGCTGATCGTTGATCGCCGCCTGGACGCGGCCGAAGCGACCGTCAAAGCGCTGCGCGACGCGGGTGCCGACGCCCAGGCCATTGAGGCGGACGTCACTAGCGAGGACGACGTGAAACGGGCGGTGCAGGAAGCCGTGTCGCACTGGGGGCGGCTTGACATCCTGATCAACGGTGCAGGTATCGGCGCGCGCCACCCTGCCGAGGGCTACCCGCTGGACCGCTGGCAGGCCGTCCTCGACATCAACCTGACCGGCACGTTCCTGTTCTGCCGCGAAGCCGGCCAGGTGATGCTGGACGCCGGTCAGGGCAGCATCATCAACATTGCGTCCATTGCCGGGTTGGTCGGCTACAACGGCAACCCTGCGTACCTTGCCAGTAAGGGCGGCGTCGTCCAATTGACCCGCGCCCTGGCCGTCGAGTGGGCCGAGCGCGGCGTGCGGGTGAACGCCATCGCGCCCGGCGTCATCGCGACACCAATGGTGGCGCAGCAGGTGGACAAAGAGCCGGCCTTCTACGAGGTGTTTCGCAAGAAGCACCCGGTCAATCGCTTTGGCACCACCGATGAACTGGTGGGACCGGCGATGTTCCTGGCCTCCGACGCGGCGTCATTCGTCACCGGCCACATCCTGACAGCAGACGGGGGCTACGTCGCACAGTGAACGCCGACGAGCCGGGCGCAGCAGCCAGCCAGACGTCCAGCACACCGCCCAGCGATCAGGCGGTGCGGGCTACCGGTCAGTTGCGCGAATTGGCCGACGTGCAGGCGGTTCGCTACTCCGTCCCACCCGGTGGCCCGATTTCGCCGACGCCGGACGGGGCGCGTCCGCTCTCGCTGCCAAGTCTGGGCACGCATCCGAAAATCAAAGATGTCATCTACCAAGAGCTACGGGAGCGGATCGTCTTTGGCAACATCGCCCCTGGCGACCGCCTGATTGAGGCTGATCTCGCGGCCCGATTTGGCGTCAGCAAGACCCCGGTTCGCGAAGCGTTATTGACCCTCGAGGCCGAAGGGCTGGTCATCCTCCGACCGCATCGTGGCGCGGAGGTGTCGCGGCTGTCGGTCACTGAGTGGACCGACCTGATCTATCTCCGTGACGTGTTGGAGGTGGGCGCACTCAACGAGATCATGGCAGGCATGACCGACGCGCATTTTGTCGAGGCAGATGCCGCCCTGGCGGACATGACGGCAGCTTGCAACGCACAAGATTACCTGACGTACCGGCGAGCACAGCGCCGGCTGCACGCCATCATCCTGGGGGTGCCGGGCCACCCGTCTCTGCCCGAAGCGGCTGTGCAGTTGAACGACCGCCTGGACCGGTACGGGCGGATGCTGGTCACACGCGACCCGGCGCACTGGGCCGGCGACCTGGAAATGAACCGCCGCCGCCTAAAGCTGATCCGTGAACACGACACCGCATCGTACGTGGCGATGATCCGAGGGCGGCATGCCAACGCCACACCGCTCATCGAACAGTTCACCGGCGAGTCTGATGTGGCCCCGCGTAACGGCGTGGCCCGTGGCGCTCGTCGGAGGGCGCACGACTAGGCAGACCGACAGGAGCCGCTCCGGCCGCATCACCGGCGGCTGCGGCGTCCGGGTCGCCGGCTGCAGCCTAAACCAAAGGCACAGGGGTGTCCACGGCAAGGCGTAGGGCGCCGCACATCATCCATTCATGTCATCCCGACGCCTGTGGCAGGCTCGTGGCAGACTCCGCGAGCTTGCCACTGTTCCATGTCATCCTGACCGATGTCGTCACGCTTCGCGCCCCGGCATTCCTCACCATTCGATGCTCGCCGTTGGCATCTCGCCGCTCGCGCGAACAGCGTTGCACGGGCCGCTCCGCCCTCGTACACTCTGTCAACATCTGACAGCGCCGTGGGTAGTCCGGCCCGTACCGGGGCGGCCCCGCGCGCCGGCCCCAACTGGTGACAAAGGACGGCCCGCCGATGGTTGACGCTCCGCAGCGCGAAGACGTGATGCGCCTCGTGCTCGACTTCATGCAAATGGAGGAGTTCGCGAAAGACCCGCTTGTTGTCACCGAGGGCAACGGCATCCGACTGAAGACCAGCGATGGCCGCGAGTTGATCGACGGACTGGCCGGCGTCTTCACTGTCAGCCTGGGCCACGGCAACAGAGCCATCATCGACGCCATCACCGAGCAGTTGAACACCATCGCCTTCGCACCGCCGCTGCACGGCACCAACCCGGTTGCCCTTGAGCTTGCCCGCGAACTGATCGACTTTGCGCCGCCGGGCTTCAGCGCCGTCAAGTTCGTTTCGGGCGGCTCCGAGGCCACCGAAGCCGCGATGAAGATGGCGCGCCAATACCACGTCAACCGGGGCAACGCGCGCAAATACAAGATCATCTCCAAGTACGGCGCGTACCACGGCGCAACGATGGGCGCGCTGTCGGCCGGCGGCGGCTGGGAGCGCAAGTCCGTCTTCGAGCCGCTGATGGGCCACTTCCTCCATGTCCACCCGCCGTACTGCTTTCGCTGCCCGTTCGGGAAGACCTACGACGGCGGTGCCTGCGGGATCACCTGCGCGGACCTGATCGACAAGACGATCATTGCGGAAGATCCGGCGACCGTCGCCGCGATCATCATGGAGCCGATCTCTATCTCATCGGCGGGCTTCGTCGTGCCACCGCCCGAGTTCTTTCGGCTGCTGCGCGAGTACTGCGACCGTCACGACATCCTGTTGATCTTCGACGAGATCATCACCGGCTTCGGTCGGCTCGGCACAAACTTCGGCGCAGACTACTTTGGCGTGGTCCCGGACCTGATCGCCTGCGGCAAGGGCATGTCGAGCGGCTACGCCCCGCTGGCGGCCGTGCTGATTCAGGAAAAGGTGAACCGCGAATTCCTGGGCAGCGCCGAGGAGCGCGTGGAGTTCCACCACGGGCACACGTTTGGCGGCAACCCGGTGGCCTGTGCGGCCGGCCTGGCGGCGCTTCGCCAGATCAAGGAACAGCACCTTGTCGAGCACGCGCGGCAGATGGGTGAGCGCATGCGG
>JBBQBU010000344.1:0-6570 GCA_038318015.1 Chloroflexota bacterium
CAACTACGGCTCCGTCGGCATCGCCCTGGTCGGCAACTTCCAGACCCATGCACCCGGTCAGCCGATGCTTGACGCGCTGGTGGACGCGCTGACGTTCATGGCCGCCCGCTACCGCATCGACCCCCTGCCGCAGATCAGCTACGTCCGGAGCCGGGGCGACGCCACCGCCCTCTGGCGCGACGAACTCAACGCCCTGTCCGGGCACCGCGACTGCATCCCCACCGAGTGCCCGGGCGAGAACGTGTACGGGCTGCTGCCGACGATCCGAGAGCGCGTTGTGGAGCAACTCGGGGCGCGCGGGCCAGCCGTCCGGATCACCCAGGCGCCCGCCGACCGCAACCTCTGGCCGACCGACCTGGGCTTTGCCTGGGAGGCCGACCCACCGGCCGCCGAGGTCAGCATGATGCTGGCCGGCTGGCGGCGCATACCCGGCACCGACACGATTGAGGCGTTGAGCGGCTACGCCGATGACCAGCGCCCCGCGTGGGGGGCGTGGACGCGCGACCGCTCGCTGAGCGTGCCGCTGCCGCCTGATGCGCGCGGCATCTACACGCTGTTCGTGCGGGCGCGCGACGCCGCCGGCCGCGAGTCAGGCATCGCCGCACGGTCGTCAGTAGTGGTGGATCGGCACGTCGTGGCGGACGACGCCGACGCCTCCCGTACCGACCGCGACGGCGACTGGCGGTCGGCGCGCAACATCCTGGGCTACAACGGTCGCCAGTTCCTGACTGCCGACGCGGCTGCCCCGGCCACGCGCTTCCGCTGGCACCTGGAGGTGCCGGAGCGCGGCACCTACGCCGTGCAAGCGTGCTGGACCGAGGCCGCGAACCGAACGACTGGTGCCGGCTACACCGTGCGTCAGCGGGGAATCGTCCTCCACGCCGCCACCGTCGATCAGCAGACGGTGGGCGGGAAGTGGGCGACGCTCGGCGAAGCGGTGCTCGACGCCGGGGTGCCGTGCGTGGTCGAACTGGAAGGGACGACCGAGGGCGTCCTGGTGGCCGACGCGATCCGGTTGGTCCGCGTGCCCTAGCCGGACACGATGGGGGCCACGGGAGATGGGGCCGGGGGGTGACGGTGAGGGGTGCGGCCTGCACAGGCCGCACACGAAGCCGCCTGGTAAGATGCTGTGCACTTCGTACTATGCAGCTTGCATGATTCGTCTCTATACTGTTTGGCACGCACAGCGTAGGTGTTGGCTGTTGAGTGCCGGCACCGCGCTGTTTCCGATCCGAGGAGGCCCGTCATGGACGCTACCACGCCGAGTGCAGAACTGCGGCAGACGACGCGCCGGGTGACATCGCGCCGCTCGCTCCTCAAGGGCATGACCGCGCTGATGGCCGTGGGTGCCATCGCGCCGCTGGCTGCGGCGTGCGGCCAGCCGGCGGCACCCGCCAAGCCCGCCGAGACGAAGCCGGCTGCCCCGGCCGCTACGACGGCTCCCGCCGCTGCGAAGCCGGCCGAGAGCAAGCCCGCCGAGGCCGCGAAGCCGGCAGCAGCCGCAGCCCCGGCACCCACTGCGCCCGCCAAGCCCGCCGCCGGTGGCGAGCCGAAGAAGGGCGGCACGCTGAAGTGGGCCATCATCGGCGAGCCGCCGGCCCACGACCCGGTCTTCACCACCGCCACTGTCACGGCCAACTTCGGCTGGCACGTCTTTGAAGGGCTCTTCACGCGGAACGCCGCGAACGCCCCGAAGATGGACCTGTTGGAGAAGTACGAGCCGAGCAGCGACGGCAAGAAGGTCACCATGACGATCCGCAAGGGCGTCATGTTCCACAACGACAAGGAACTGACCTCGGCCGACGTGGAAGCGTCGCTGAAGCGGTACGCCGACATCCAGGCGTCCGGCAAACTGGTAATGACCACGCTGGACAAGATGACCGTTCCGGACAAGTATTCGGTCGTTCTGGAGTTCAAGGAGCCGCGTTCTGGCATCCTGCCGGTCTTCCTCTCGCGGATCGCCTCAGCGATCATGCCGGCCGAGATCGTCCAGAAGTACGGCAAGGACAAAGTCACCGAGCCAATCGGCACCGGGCCGTTCAAGTTCGTGGAGCACCAGCCGGACCGGATGACCCGGATGCAGCGCTTCGAGAAGTACGTCGCCCGCGAGGATCCGGCGGACGGCCCGGCCGGCAAGAAGGTGGCGTACCTGGACGAGATCCAGTACATCCCGGTGCCCGAAGAGTCGGTGCGCGCGGACGGCGTGGGCACCGGTGAGTACCACTACGGCGACTCGTTGGCCCCCGACAGCTACGCGCGCGTCAAGGGCGCAGCGAACGTGACCGCCGACATCGGCAAGCCGTACTACTGGGCCGTCGCGCACATGAACAAGAAGGATGGCCTGTTCACGAACGTGAAGCTGCGACAGGCCGTCCTGGCAGCGATGCAGGTCGAGCCAATCGCCGCCGCTGCGTTCGGTGTGCCGGAGTTCTATCGCATCGATCCAGGCATCGCGGCACCGGAGACGACGTGGTTCACGGACGAGGGCAAGGATGTCTTCAACAAGCAGGACGTGGCGAAGGCGCAGGCGCTGCTGAAGGAAGGCGGCTACGACGGCACGCCGATCCGCTGGATGGCGACGAAGGAGTACTTCTACAACTACAACGCCGGCGTGGTGTTCAAGCAGCAGCTTGAGGCCGTGGGCTTCAAGGTTGACTTGCAGGTGATGGACTGGGCCACGCTGGTCAAGCGGCGCTCCGACTCGAAGGAGTACGACATCTTCGTCACCGCGCACGAGTCGTACTCGCACCCGGTGTTGCAGCCGTTCATGGGCGACACCTGGCCGGGCTGGTGGACAAACCCCGAGAAGAGCGACCTGGCCGCGAAGATCATGGCCGAGACCGACGACAAGAAGCAGATGGACCACATCACGAAGCTTCAGCGGCTGTTTTACACGGACGTGCCGGCCGTGAAGTACGGCGAGTACTTCGTGCTGCGGGCTCGCTCCAACAAGGTCATGGGGACGCAAAACCCGTCAGACCCGTACTTCTGGAACGCCTGGCTGGCCTGAGGACGCGGGCGGCCGGAGGCAGGGGGTAGGCGGCGGACATCATTGCGCCGCCTACCCGGACGGGGTGCCCGGGGGCGCAGTGAATTGCGTCCCTGGGGCGACGCCCACCGCCTGTTGTCCCTGCCCAAACGGCACCACCTCGCTTGTGCGCCCTGCACGAATCGTCCGGCTGCCTCCTAGGCACTCTTCGCCTTCTTTGTGCATAAGACCCGTTGGTATACTGCGCCAACGCGCCGGCCATGACGGTATCCCGACGCCGCTTGGGCAGGGTGCCCCACCCTGGTCGTCTGCATCCTCGTCGTCAAGGTAGGGTTGCGTGTCCCGTTACATCATCCGGCGCGTGCTCGCTGCCATCCCGGTCATGCTGATCGTCACGACGACGGTGTTTACGTTGCTGTATCTCACGCCGGGCGATCCGGCCGGCGTCATCCTGGGGCCGGACGCCACGCCCGAGCGCATCAACGAACTGCGCGAGCGCCTCGGCCTGAATGATCCGTGGCACGTTCAGATGCTGCGCTGGTACGGCAAGTTGGCCCAGGGCGACCTGGGTGACTCGCTGTCGGTGAGCAACCGCACGGTGGCACAGGCCATCGCTGAGCGCGCCGAACCGACCATCTTGCTCACGTCGTTGGCGCTGCTGGTGTCGCTGCTGCTCGGCGTGCCGGCGGGTATCCTGTCGGCGCTTGGGCGTGGGCGCTGGGTTGACGCCCTGGTGATGTTCATCGCCATCCTCGGCGTGTCGATGCCGTCGTTCTGGCTCGGGTTGAACCTGATTTACGTGTTCGCCGTCTCCATGCGCGTGTTGCCGCTGGCTGGCTACCAGGGGCTTGACCAGGGGCCGCAAGAGACGATCCGTTACCTGATCCTGCCGGCCATCACGCTCGGGCTGGCGCAGGGAGCGCTGCTGGCCCGCATGACCCGCTCGATGATGCTGGAGACGCTGAACGAGGACTACGTGCGGACGGCGTGGGCGAAAGGCCTGGACAAGCCCGCCGTGGTCATCGGGCACGCGCTCCGCAATGCGCTGATCCCGCTGGTGACGGTCATCGGCCTGAGCTTCGCGGTGCTGATGGGTGGCGCGGTCATCACGGAGCAGGTGTTCAACATCCCCGGCGTCGGCCGCCTGTTGATTCAGGCGATTGGCCGCCGCGACTACCCGCTGGTGCAGGGCATCGTCCTGATCATCGCGCTGATGTACGTCCTCATCAACCTGGCGGTGGACCTCGTGTACGGCATCCTTGATCCGCGCTTGCGGCAGAGTAGGGCCTGACGATGGCACAGCTACAGACGCAATCACAGAGCCAGGCGCAGGCTCCGCTGGCGATGCAGGGCACCGCCGCGACAGCCGGGCTGCCGGCCGGGCGCGCGCGCCGCAAGCAGACGTTCTTCGACCGCTTCTTGCGCCACCGCAGCGCCGTGATCGGGGCGTCGATTCTCGGGTTCATGGTGGTGGTGGCCCTGCTGACGCCGATCCTGGTCAACCACGATCCGACGATTGCCACGCCGCAGTCTCGCTTCGCCCGCCCCATGGGCGACGCCACGCCGCCCGCCACGGGCACCTACTTCTTCGGCACCGACAACCTGGGGCGCGATGTCTACAGCCGCGTCGTCAAGGGAAGTCAGGTGTCACTGATCGTCGGGCTGGGCGTGTCGCTGGCGGTCGTGTGTGCCGGCACGATGATTGGCCTGACGGCGGGTTACTTCAAGAAGTTGGACAGCCCGTTGATGCGCGTCATGGACAGCATGATGGCGTTCCCCGGCGTGATCCTGGCGCTGGCGATCATGTCGGTACGCGGCCCGAGCGTCGGCAATGTGATTTTGGCCCTGAGCATCGTGGACACGCCGCGCTTCGCCCGAGTGGTGCGCAGCGTGGTCTTGAGCATCCGCGAACTCCAGTACATTGAGGCGGCGCACGCGCTTGGCGTCAGCAGCCCGCGCATCATCCTGCGCCACATCCTCCCCAACTGCCTGTCGCCGATGATCGTGCAAGCGACGTTCGTCTTTGCAGCGGCAGTGCTGGGTGAGGCCGGCCTGAGCTTCCTGGGTGTCGGCACCCCGCCGGAGATTCCCTCCTGGGGGCAGATGCTCGGGGACGCGCGTAACTTCCTGACACAAGCGCCCTGGACGATGGTCGCCCCCGGCACGGCGCTGATGCTGACGGTGCTGGGCCTGAACCTGCTCGGCGATGGCATCCGCGACTTGCTGGACCCGCGCCTGCGCCGCCAGGGCTAGTCTGCTGGGTGCCGGGGGAATTGCTCCCCCCCTCTACCGCTTGCGGGACAGGGGGGCTGGGGGGTGAGGGCCGCCGCGCCCTTCGTCCAGTTCCAGCCGATCAGCCGCGTCGGGCTGATGCGAAGGAGCGGTAACTCCTCCAGCGCCATCGACTGGTACTGGCGGTAGCGCGCCCGTAAGGCCGCCAATGCCCGCGCGCGTTCGGCGGCATCCTCCACGAGGTTGGCATCGCCGCGCACTTGCAGCCACGCCAGCCGCGACCAGTCCTCATCCTCGTAGTGGTCTACCACCAGGCAGACCTTCGGGTTCGCCAGGATGTTTCGGATGCGCCGAAGCTCGCGCGGATCGCCAGTCTTCGGCTTCTCGTCGATGGGCGTGTACAGGATGCCGTCGAGCAGGACGTAGCAGATCGGGACCGCATGGGGCTGGCCGGCGGGGTCTACCGTGGCGAGCCGGCCGCTACGCTGGGCTTCGAGGAAGGCCGCCTGCTCCGGCGAAATTGGTGCCGGAGCGGTCGGTGGCGGCACCGGGGCGACGACTTCGGGCTTGCGTGGGGCGGGAACGGCGTCGGGTTGGCGCGAGGGCGGTGTGGCGTCGGGCATCTGGTCCTTCCCCTCTCCGTCTGGCCGTCTTTCTCCGTGGCGCCGTTACCGCTCGACGACCAGGAAGTCGGTCGGGTCGAGTGTCAGCGCGGTCCGAACGGACGTACCGTCTTGCGTGAACGCCAGCGGTCCGCGCCGCACGCTCCAGACCGCGCGGGCCTGCCCGACGTCGTGTACCGTCAGTTGCACCTCGTGCGGGCCGTCCAGCAGGCAGGCGAGCGGTGCCAGGATTGCGCGTTCAGTCTCCAGAAGGCCGGTTTCAACCAGCGGCTCGGACGACTCGACGCCGCGCCGTACGAACGGCAAGGCCGGCCCGGTGAGGATGTGGCGGATATCAGCGCGGTAGCCGGCCAGCGGCGTGTGCGTGAACGGTCCGCGATCTGGCGGCGGCAACGGCGTGGGGAAGCCGCTCTGCACGTAGGCCGTCGCCAGGAGCGTGCCCCAGAGGATCGCCTGTCCACGCCCGAAGCGGTTGGCCGTGGCTGCCGGCGAGCCGTCGCTGAACCGCGCGAAGACCTCCGTGGTCGGCAGCGGATCGAGTTGCTGCCGGAAGGCCACGGCCGGCACCCGAATGTCCTCAGCGTTGGCGCACGTGGCGATGGTGTCCAGCGGCTGCAGGCGCGGCAGCTCAATGCGCGGCCGGATGAACGTCGTCTTCTTTTCCAGGCTCTGCGCGCGCAGCCCGAAGACCGGCAGCATCGTCTCCCACGGCTCGTCGTACTCGTC
>JBBQBU010000345.1:0-6561 GCA_038318015.1 Chloroflexota bacterium
GGGAGGTAGCTGAACGCGCCGTTCGGCGTCAGCGACATTGTTCCATGCCCGGGGTTTCGGACTAGCTGAGCCTGGAGCGTGGTGCCAGCGTCTGGATCGGTGTCGTTTGCGAGCACACCGGGGCCTGTCACCTGGAGCGTCGTCCCCGCCGTGACCGTGTACTGATCGGCCTGGGCAACTGGGGCATCGTTGACCGGCGTCACCGTGATGGTGACCGAGTCGGTGTCAGTCTGGGCGCCGCCCACGCCGGAATTTCCCTGGTCGTTCGTGACGACCGAGATCGTCGCCGGCCCGTTGAAGTTGAGCCCTGGAAGGTAGAGCAGCCCATCGAGCGCTGCGTTGAGATTGGTGAGCGTGCCAGTCATGGTGAGGCTGGCCGAGCCGTTCGTCCCACTCGTAATGGTGACTCCACTCGTCTGGCCCAGGGTGAGTGTGCCGTTAGTGGCTGTCAGCGCGACGCTGATCGGGCTGCCAAACGCATCACTGTCTGAAACGGCGATCTTATTCGCGCCGGACAGGACCAGCGCCGTATCCTCGGCCGTCGTCAGGGTGCCGGGCACCGAGTTGACGGGTGGCTGATTCGCCGGTAGCGCCTGAAGCTTAACCACTAGCCCGCCACTTGCCGAGTTGGTCAACGTTTGGCTGCCGGGGCCGGGATCGACGTCGATGCTGAGCTGGAACGAGCCAGCCACAAAAATGCCGGCCGAGCCGTCAGGTACGATGGCGTTGCCCGACTCGTCGAAGGGGCCACCAATGGCGCGCGCTTCGATCAGCGCCCCGGTCGCATCAAGCGTCACGATGAAGATGTCGGCGCCGCTCGCCCCCGTTAGGGTCTTTGTGCCCGGCCCGGGGTCAAAGTCCCCGCTGACGCGAAACTCGCCGGCGACGAAGACGTGGCCGGCCGCGTCCACCGCGACTGACCTACCCGCGTCGTCATTGGCACCCCCAAGCTGCTTAACCCACACCAGACTGCCGCTAGGGCTGACGTTCCAAACGTAGGCCTGTTCGTCACCCGGCCCGGCTGGTGCACTCATCGTGAACGGCCCCGAGCCGGTATCGAACGTGGCATCGTTGCTGAAGACGCCCGTGACCATGACGCCCGATGTCGGGTTGGCAGCCATTCCTCGGGCTTCGTTGTACTCGACGCCGAACGCGGTGGTGCGCCACTGAAACCCGCCGCCGGTATCCAGCTTCCAGACGAAGCTGTCTTGCGCGGGCCCGGTGATGGTCGTGTCGTCCGGGTCTTGTCCGTCGGTATCCTCGAAGTCAGACGTCCCGATGACGTAGCCTGCGACGTAGACCGCCGAATCGGCAAGCACCAGTCCATTGGGGCGGCCGCCACCGGCGACGTGGACCCACTGCAAGACGCGGTTGGCGTCCAGCTTGAGCACGAACAGGTCGGCAACGCTTGCCGCCGTCTTCGTGACCGTTGCGCCGCTGGGATCGAAGTCGACTGTGCCGGCGTACTGACCGGCGGCGTAGACATTGCCCGCGGCATCGGCGGCAAGACTCACGACGACGGTGTCGTCCGCTGTGCCGAAAGGGACCGCCCAGAGCAGGTCGAACGTCGGGGTGAGCTTGGCGATGAAGCCGGACCGGAGTACGGGGCTACCGCTTGACAGCGTCGATGTCGAGGGACCAGGTGCGAAGTCAACGGTGCCCTGGAACATGCCGCCGACGTAGTAGTTCCCAGCCCCGTCCCGAGCGATTGCATTCGGTAAGGAGAAGCTCGTCCCGTTCTGTGACGCGAAGACGCCCGAGCGGATGAGCGCTCCGCTGGAGCTATAGGCCGCGATCAGGGTGTCATTTGTGCCTGTCGCCGTGTAATTCGTCGTACCGGTTCCGGGATCGGCGTCGATCGTGCCACTGAAGTTCCCGACAACCGTGACGCTGCCGTCACTCGCGGGCACCATTGCCGAAACCTGTGAGGCGCCAGGCCCGAGCGCAAAGCCCCAGATGAATCCCCCGTCAGCCGCCGCGACCGGACGTGCAATGCCCAAGAAGGTTGCCACCATGAGCAGGAGCGCAAGCCGAGCGCGCCAGGTCCGAAGTCCGGGCCCCATGTCTCCCCCGATGCCGCAGGTGCACAGCCGTGTCATGTCCCGATGAGGCCGCCCGTGTTGTGCGACGCTGGCGATTTGGTCAGGACGTGGCGGTGGCACGATACCAGAACTTTCGGGACGGGTCAACGGCGTCGCCAGGCCTCACACCCAGCCGGGGCCGGGCACCACATTGACGGCCTGGAACGAATGTCGGATGATGCGTCTTGACATGCAATCATCGACGTTTCGACACGGCGGCGAGCGTCACGCCCACCGGTCTGCCACCGTGTGGACCGTGCCGGGCCGTTGCCTGCGCGCGCTGGCGGTGAGCGCCGTCGTCGTCATCGTGCTGCTGCTGGTCGTGCAGCCGACCGCCGCGCAACTGGTCACCCAGCCGGGGCCAGACGGCACCCCCCAGTTTGACCGCGCCATTGAGCGGCGCGGCTACTTCCAGGCTGCCCCGGACGCCCTGCTGACGTACGCGTCCATCGTCTTCGATGAGGCTCGCCAACTGCCGCCGGATGCCAACCCGGAGCGCGTCAAAAACTCCGATCTCCGAAAACGCCTGCTCGACCTGCGGCTGATGCTCGACTTCAACGCCTTCTTGTACGACCCCGAGCGCCTGGACGTGTTCCGCGAGCAGGTGGACACCGCGTATGAGGCCGTCGGCCTGTTCAAAGACCTGTTCGATCAGACGAAGCTGACGGGCCAGCCGATCAACCCGGCCGACGAGGCTGCGCGCGCGGCTGCGATGCGCGCGTCGCTGGCGTGGCTGCGCGAGCCGGAGCAGCGGCAGGCGTTCACTGCGTTTGTGCAGCGGCCGGAGGGCAAGGTGCTCGACCTGACCCTCAAGGAACGGCCGCGCCTGTGGCGGGTGGCCGACGTGACGCCCGGCGAGAACAAGAGCGCGCTGGCGGTGGTGGCTCTGGTGGCAGGCAACGGCCTGAGCAACCTGCTGCACGACGGCCTGCTCGTTGACGACATCCTTGATGAGGACCAGGAAGCCCGGTTTCACGACATCCGCAAGGCGCTCCGGTCAATCCTGGTGCTGGTGGACATGTTCCCAACCGCTGAGGACGTGGTGGGCGACCGTCGAGAGCCGCTCGCAAAGCTGGTGGACGCCTATGGCGACGTGAACGATGCCTCCATTGCGTACCACGAGGCGCAGGACGCCGGCCGTGATGCGGGCGACCTCCGTGACAAGCTGGTGAAGGAGTACAAGCAGGCGCGCACGCTGGCGCAGGAACTGTCCGATAACGGCCAGTTGCGCGAGTACGTGACGCGTCTGACGCCGCTGCAACTGTTCGACGTGGACCCGTTCCACTGACCGTCGTTGCCGCGTATTCCTGACCTTGCGTCGTGCTTGTACGTGAACATCGTTGGGACGTTGGGGTGCGATCCAGCACCGTGCCAGGCCAGCACAATGGGCCGTGGAGCTCACTCCCCAACACATGACTTTGTCGGCTGTTGACACTGTCGTAGCGCCGGGCTACCCTCTCGGCACAGCCCCGGCCGATGGTCTGAGTTGCGTCTGGTGAAAAGCGTCAGCCGTGACCGGGGAGTGGGGAGAATGCCATGTCTGTCCGACAGCCGCATCCCTTCGTCTCGCGCCGACGCTTTCTGCGAAGTATCGGCCTTGTGGCATCGGCCGGGCTGATCCAGGCGTGTGCCCCGACCGCACCGACTGCACCGGCCCCCAGCAAGCCCGCCGAGCCGGCCAAGCCAGCCGAAGCAGCCAAGCCAGCCGCCGCCCCGGCAGCACCCGCCGCCAGCGCCCCGACTGCCGCACCCGCTGCTGCCGCCAAGCCAGCCGAAGCAGCCAAGCCAGCAGAGGCCGCCAAGCCAGCGCAGGCACCAGCTGTCGCCAAGCCCGGCGGCGTGCTAGTCGCCGGCTGGGACTCGGATCCTGGCGCGCTCGACAACAACCTGGATCGCGGGGCGGTCACGCGGACGCTGCTGCACATGGTCTACGACCGACTGGTGGAGCGCGACATCGCGGTGAAGGCCGACTTGCCGCCGTTTGGGCCGGGGCTGGCGACTTCCTGGGAGGTGTCGCCAGACGCGAAGGTGTACACGTTCAAGCTGCGGCCGGGCGTCAAGTTCCATGATGGGACGCCGTGCGACGCCGAGGCCATCAAGTTCAACATTGAGCGCAACTGGAACCCGAACCACCCGCAGTACCACAAGGCCGGGGCCGGCGCGAACGCTCTGGGGTACAAGGATCTCGACAAGGTCGAAGTGGTGGATGCGACCACGGTCCGCGTCACCCACAAGAACCCATTTGCCGACTTCCTGAACGTGCTGGCGTTCGGCACCTATTCCATCGGCAGCCCGACCCAGATTCAGAAGGTCGGCAACGACGAGTTCGGCAACCAGCCCAGCGGGACCGGGCCGTTCAAGTTTGCGGAGCGCGAGCGCGGCGTCAAACTGGTGTTCGAGCGCAACGCCGACTACTGGGGCGGTGCGCCTCCGCTGGAGCGCGTCATCATCCGCCCGCTGCCAGAGGCGGTCGCGCGGCTGACGGCCCTGGAGACCGGCGAAGTGGACTGGGTGAACAACGTCCACCCGGACAGCATCGCGAAGGTGCAGGCGAACCCGAACCTCGTCATCGAACTGGCACAGCTACCCAACACCTGGGGCTACATCCCCAACCACCGGGCCGACCCCACGAAGAACGTCAAGGTACGACAGGCGCTCAACTGGGCGGTGAACCGCGAGGCGCTGTGCAAGGACGTGATGCGCGGCCTGGCAGTGCCGTCCACCAGCCCGTTCGCGCCGACTGGCACGGCCGGCCACAACCCCAACATCAAGGGGTACGGCTTCGACCCGGCGAAGGCGAAGGCGCTGCTGGCCGAAGCGGGCTACGCCAACGGCCTGGACTTGCGGTTCCAGATTCCGCAGGGCGCGGTTGGGTCGCCGTTCGCCGTGCAGATGAACGAGTACCTGCAACAGAACTTCAAGGACGTGGGCATCAACGTCAAGATTGAGGCGCTGGAAGCCCAGGTCATGCAGCAAAACTTGTCGAACGGGCTGCCGAACGACGTGCACGCCTACAGCGTCGGGTTCAGCGTGGACGAGATGGTCAACCTCCAGCGGCACTACCGCTCTGATCTGGTGCCGCCGAACGGCAACACCAACCCTGGCTGGATCGAGAACCCGGACCTGGATGCCCTCCTGAAGAAGGCGCTGGAGACGCCCAACGAGGAGGAGCGCAAGAAGATCTACTTCGACGTGCAGCAGCGGGCGGTGGACATGGCGGCGTGGGTCTGGGTGGCCCACCAGAAAGGCGCGCGGGCCTGGTCCAAGAAGGTGCAGGGCTTCGTGAACCCGAATTCGTACATGTTCACGTTCAAGACGGTCTCGATGGCGTAGGGAGCGGCGCGCCCCGTACGGGCACCGGCGCACACAAGCCGCCGGTGCCTGCGTGGGGCCGCAACTGCTCCTGACACCCACTATGCAAGCGTACGTCCTTGGCCGTCTGGCGTCTGCTGTGCCCGTGTTGTTCGGGGTCAGCGTCGTCATCTTCCTGCTGATGAAGTTGATCCCCGGCGACGCGGCTCAGGTGCTGGCCGGCCCCAGCGCCACCCGTGACGAAGTGGAGATGATCCGCGAGGATCTTGGCCTGAACGAACCGTTCTACGTGCAGTATGGCAAGTGGCTTGGGCGGGCAGTGCGCGGCGACCTCGGCCGCTCCGTTGAGCTACGCGCGCCCGTCACCACGATGGTGCTGGAGCGCTTCAAGAACACCGCGATTCTCGCCGGGGCCAGTATGGTGCTGGCGCTGGTGGTCGGGGTGACGGCCGGCGTCATCTCCGCGACGCGCCCTCTCTCCCTCTTCGACCGCCTCGCGATGCTCGGCGCGCTGTTCGGCAACAGCATGCCGACGTTCTGGCTCGGGCTGGTGCTGATCCTGGTGTTCTCGCTGGGCCTGCGGAAGTTCCCGTCCAACGGCATGTACGACATCCGTGCGGGCGGCTGGTTCCTGGACTTGCTGCACCATATGGGGCTGCCGTCGCTCACGCGGGCCGGCGTCTCAGCGGCGATCCTGGCCCGCGTGACGCGCTCCAGCATGCTGGAGGTCATCAACCGCGAGTACGTGACGACCGCGCGTGCGAAGGGACTGTCGGACCGGCACGTGATCTGGGGACACGCGCTCAAGAACGCCATGTTGCCAGTCGTCACGGTGATGGGCGTGCAGATGGGGTACCTGCTGGGCGGCTCAATCCTGGTGGAAACGGTGTTCTCCTGGCCGGGCCTGGGCAACCAGTTGTTCCGGGCGATTGCCTCGCGGGATTTGCCGCTGGTGCAGGGCGGCGTGATGCTGGTGTCGGCCATTTTCGTGTTCCTGAACCTGGCGATTGACTTGCTGTACGCCTTCCTCGACCCGCGCGTGCGGTACTCCTGATGACGAGCACGCCTGCCCCGCGCCCCGATAGCGCCCTCACCCCCCCACCCAATGGAGTGGCCCTCACCCCCGACCCCTCTCCCACAAGTGGGAGAGGGGAGATGGGTCGGCGGC
>JBBQBU010000346.1:0-6558 GCA_038318015.1 Chloroflexota bacterium
CGCTGAGGCTTCGGCTCCCGTCGCACCTGTCGCTGAGTCTCCGGCCAAGCCGGCTGCTGAGGCTCCGGCCAAGCCGGCTGCTGAGGCTCCGGCCAAGCCGGCTGCTGAGGCACCGGCCAAGCCGGCTGCTGAGGCTCCGGCTGCGCCTGAGGCCAGCGCCACCCCCGAGTAGTCTATCTTTGCGGGCTGCGGTCCCTGTCTTCAGGGCCGTAGCCCCAACCTGGCTTGTACACAGCGGTCGTGTCGTCAAGACATGGCCGCTGTTCCGTCTCGGGGGCTGGCCGTCGCTCACTGCGATGGCCGGTCCCCGCATCCCGCACGACAACATGAAGCCCCTTCAGCATCCTGAAGGGGCTTCTTCATGTCTTCCGCTTTGTCGTTGTCGGTCGCCTGATCTGGCTGCGCTGCCCTGGCTCCGCACGCGTTCGGTTGACGGCTGCTGCACTGATGGCTGGGCGGCTCGGTGGCTCGCCCTGGTGGCCTCTTCTTCCTACTTGCCTGGGAGCGGGGCGGTCTGCTCAATCAATCTGCAGCACCTCCAGCAGGAGATGGCGGGCCCGAGTTCTTCGTGTCATGACCATCTTCCCGCACTCCGATCTGGCTTCGCTTTGCTGGGGTCCAGGTCGCTCTGGCTTCCTGGTAGCTCAATAGTACGCCCGCTCCCTGATGTCCGCAGGGGACGATTGTCCCATTCTGGGAGGGGGCGAATGTCCCGACGTGCCGGGGACGGATAGGTTCGGCAGGAAGTTGATGCGGGGTGGATCTGGAACGGGACGACGCCCCTGCGACGGCTGTGCGTACCAAGGGCGTCTTCGAGACCGTGGTGGCGTGGCGTGGCTAGTTGCGGGGCTTCGCCTGCGGCGTGCTGCCGGCCGGGAACTGTGGATTGAACAGGCCGGGCTTTGGCACGGTGCCGCTGTTGGCAGGGACTGCGGTCGCCGCTGGCGGCGGGTTGCTGCGGGGTACTGGCGTAGCCGCCGGGGCCGGTGCGCGGGTGGGCTGCGCGGCTGGTGGGCGCGTCGGCTGGCTGGGTGGCTGCACCGGGATCAGCGGGGGCGCGGCTGGTGGGGGCGTGACGCCGGTGGGCGCTCCGGCTGGCTGCGTGGCACGCGGCGTGGCTTCGGGCTGGGCAGGTGCCGAGGCGGGGGCCGCCGTGGGCGCACCGGGCAGCCCCTGGCCGCCCGGTCCGACCGGTACGCCGACCTGCGGACGGGCCGGTACCGGCGATGAGCCGGGGGCGGGCTGGGCGGTGGGGGCTGGTGGCGGCTTCGGCAGCACGTCCGGGAACCCGAAGATGTGCCGGAAAATCCGCATCGCAACGGGGGCGGCGTCGCGGCTGCTGGAGCCGCGCTCGACGAAGACGGTCACAACGACTTTCGGGTCATCGACGGGGGCGAAACCGGTGAACCAGCCGTGCGTCGGTAGCTCACCCTGGGGGTTGGTGGCCTGCCCGTACTCTGCCGTACCCGTCTTGCCGGCGATGCGTAGGCCGGGGATGCGGTAGTCGCGCAGCAACTGGCCGCTGAACCCCAGTTCCATGCCTTCGATGGTGGTCGCGATGTTCTTCTGGTCGATGTCGAGCGTCCGGACGACTTCGGGCGTGGCGGTGCTGACGACGTTGCCGTCGGAATCGATGATCTGCCGGACGACGCGCGGGCGCAGGACTTTGCCCATGTTGGCAATTGCCATCGTCATGTTCTGGACCTGGAGCGGGCTGGACTCGACGTAGCCCTGTCCAATCGCCATATTGTAGGTGTCGCCCTTCACCCACTTCTCGCCGACCTTCTGCATCTTCCAATCTTCGTCCGGCACGGTGCCGGACGTCTCGCCGGGCAGGTCGATGCCGGTCGGCGCGCCGAAGCCGATCATGCGGGCGTACCGTGCGAGGCGCTCGTTCCCTAGCCCGACGAACCCCTCTGGCTCGAAGCCGCCGCCGAGGTAGAAGAAGTAGATGTTGGACGAGTTGGCGATGGCCGTCAGGTAGTTGAGCTTCCCGAGGACGGACCAATCTGGGAACGGTTGGCGGTAACCGGGATAGAAATCGTGCGGCACCCACAGGATGCCCTTGCTCTCAATGATGGTGCCGCGGCTGGCGACGCCTTCTTGCAGCGCGCCCATGCCCGTGACCAGCTTGAATGTGGAGCCGGGCGGGTAGTTGCCGGCGACGGCGCGGTCAAAGAACGGCTGCTCATTGTCCTTGAGCAGCGCCGACAACTCGTCCTCGCGGTCGTCATCGCCGAAGACGTTGTTGTCGTAGTTGGGCAGGCTGACCAGCGACAGGATCTCGCCGGTCTTGGCGTCGCTGACGACGGCGACACCAACGGCCCCGTTGAACAGGCCCTTCCCGAGAATCTGTGTCACCGACTTCTGCAAGTCCAGGTCAATGGTCATGACGAGGTTCTTACCGGGGTCCGGCCGTTCGACGCGCAGCGTGCCGACCTCGCGGCCGGACGCCTCGACCTCGTACATCTGCCGGCCAGGCCGCCCGCGCAGGACGGACTCGTAGGTGTCTTCGAGGCCGGCCGCGCCGATCTTGTCGTTGATCGTGTAGCCGTCTTTCTCGATCTTCTGCTTGTATTCGGCAGGCGAGAGTACGGCGGGGGAGATCGGGCCGAGGTAGCCGAGGATATGCGCGAGGACACGGCCTTCGGTGTACTTGCGGACGGATTCGACAGTGACGGCGACGCCCGGCAGGTTGGCTAGGTTCTGCTCGATGAGCAGAGCGTCTTCGCGCGGGACGTTCGACTTGATGGGCACGGGCGTGAAGATGTGCCCCTCGGTGCGCCGCTTCTCGACGGCCTTGCGGATGTCAGCGACGGGCACGCCAACCAGCCCACTGAGGCGGGTGTAGGTATCCGCTTCCTGCGTGGCCTTCAGGTCGGCCGGGACTACGGATACCACAAAGATCGGGGCGTTCGATGCCGCAAGGGTGCCCTTACGGTCATAGATGACGCCGCGCGGCGGGGCGATGGGGCTGATACGAACGCGGTTGCTTTCCGCGCGTTGTCGCAATTGCGGCCCTTCGACAATCTGCAAGCGCCAGAGCTGGGTAGCGAGCAGGACGAAGGTGACGAGGACGGCGGCGCGAAAGAGATGCGGCGCCAGCCCAGAGGTCGTGCCACGCGACTCGTCGGAGTCGAGCATATGGCCTGCCTGGAGCCGATGATGTGTCTGAGTGTACTGCCGAATGGGAGGGGGAGGCTAGTAACCAGAACAGGCCGAACCGGCGCGTTGCGGGCACAATATGAGAACGGCGGCCATCCTGGTGACGGTCGCCGTTCTCATATTGTGCTGTGTCGCGGGGGCGCCACGCCGAGTCGTGGCACGCCGCGCGGGTGGTGTGGCGTCAGTCGCGAACCCGTCGGATGCTTCGAGTGTTTCCGTGGTCGACGGTGTCGCGGTCGTCGTCGCTCTCGGGGTCGTCACCCGCGTGCCTCACGCGAACAAGCTGGAGTTTCTTGACTCCGTTTGGCTGTGCATTGTCGATGAGCTGGTCCGCCGTCGTGCCATCGGGGTTGCGATTCTCCTACCGATCACGGCCGTCACTGTCGTCTCGGAGAGAGCGGTCGCGACCTGTACCAGCACGGCGAGTAGGCACCGTAAAGGAACCCTCTGTGAGCGTCTGGTTCCCGCTTGCCTCGATCGCCAATACCTCGAATGGCTGCGGGCCTGGCTTGAGGCTTTTCACGTATTCCTCCGGAACCGTCATTCTCCTGCTCGAGGCCGGGAGGGTAGCCTGAAACGACCCGACGATGACTTGGTAGCCGACGATGTTGATTCGTTCGGCCGGAAAGCCTTTCGGCGGACCTGTCACGGCCTTCCACCTGATGATGACTTCGTCTTCATCCAGCTCTGCGGAGACTTCGGGCCCGGCAGGAATAGCATGTGAGAACGTCGGCGTGCTCTCGATAGGGCCATTGACCGTCGTGGCGAGGAACTTGTACGTCCCCTTCGGGAACAGTCCCAGGAGTTCTTTGAGCGGGACGTCTTCGAGCGACGGCTCCGCACCCTCGAAGAACATCTCGGTCAGGCCGAACTTTGCGTAGGCCCCTTTGGTCGCGACCTCGAAGAGCGTGCTCCCGTTCGGGTGGACGATCTTGAGCGTCTGCCAGTCTTCTGCATCGAGGCTGACATGGACGCCCAGATCGTTCGCGGTGGCGTTGTACTCCCAGTAGATCTTCGCTATCTTGAACTCCGCAGCCGACGCCGCTGGGCCGGTGCCTCCCACGATCAGCGCGACCATGGCCGCTAGAAATACGGTCAGCATACGGATGGGTCTGGTCATTTCCACTACTCCTCCTTCGTTGTTACAGCGGGTTGCCCAAGCATGGAACACGTGCCCCAGCAGGTCGGCTTCGAAGCCGACCTGCGCCATTGCTTCTCCGAATCCGACGCCCACTTGAAGGCACCGATGACCGGACCTGGTAAGCGGCAGCCTTAAGTCGGTTCAGTGTTCCATCGCTCCCCGGACCCCGGTGCCCCGCGTCGTCAATCAGTCAACGTCAGTCACACTCGATGGATAGGATGTTGCCGTTGCCGGCATCGACCTTCACTTCGAGGTTCGGGTTGGTGCCGCCTCCCTTCAGCGTCGTCTCGATGGACCAGACGGCCTGCGAGTTTTCAAGCTCAAGCCCAGGCTTCTTGAACGAGCGCTGGTCCGCATCGACGAGGGCGGCCTTCGCCGCAGCCGTCGCGTCGGCCGGCGTGATGATCGTCAGGGTTCGCGCGGCGAGGGCTGCGGCGATGGCTTTCGAGTCGTCCTCATTCACGCCGCGCAGCTCGATGCTCCCCTTGATGGCAGGCTGCTGCTCGTCGGATGCTGACTCGTCCGCGTCAGACTCGTCGTCGCTCTCCGGCAGCGGTGCTACAACGAGTGCCTTCAGGCTGGCCCGCAGCGAATCCGGGGAGCAGCCGACGCTGCGGACGACCGGCTGGTCGGCGGCCCGGGCGGGGAGCGCGCTGGCGGCGAACGGTGTCAGGAGTGCGCTCGCGACCAGCAGGGGGGCGGCCCAATGGCGCAGGAGTAAGATAGTCATCATCTGAATGGTCCTCTCTCGGGTGATGTCGGGATGGTGGTTGGCGGCAGGAAGTCAGTTGTCGTTGGGGTCGCACTCAATCATGAGCACCGCCCCGTTTCCGGCATCGACCTTTACTTCAAGCTTCGGGTCGTCCCCGGGCCTGGTCCGGACGGTCTTGACGGCGTAGACCACATAGCCCTGCTGGGACTCCACCGACGTGCTCTTGATGCGGCGTTCGCTGGCGTCGCTGATCGCGGCCATGGCGGCCTCACGCGCCTGGGCGGCCGTGATGATCGCCAGGGTGGCCAGGCGCTTGTCGTCTTCCCCCATGCCGCGCGGGGTCCTGATCGTCCCGACGATGGCCGGCCCCTGGTCCGATTCGCCAGCGTTCGCGTCAGCCTCGTCTTTCTCGTCGTCATCCATCTCGGCGTCCGCGTCGAGCGGGATCACCGAGCCGTGGCAGCCGACGATCGGGATGTTTGTGTGCGTGGTGGATTGTGCATACGCGGCCGGTCCCGTTGCGGCGACGAGGGCTGTGGTCGCCACAAGGGCGCCGGCCCTCAGCCAACCGGTCAGCGGCATTGAGATCATGGGTTCCCTCCCAGGGCACGTATGGTGGTGTGAGCGGTGGGGGCGAGGTGCACCTCGTCCGTCCCCGTACTCCGAGGTCTACGCTACGCCCGGTTCCTGTCGTGGCCCTGTCGGAAAGCTGAACCGAACATGAATTGACCCCTGCACGCTCGGTCCACTTGCTAGACTCGGTGTGAGGGAACGAGCCGATGGCACGACTACTCCTGGTCGAAGACGAACTGAAGCTGGGCGCGGTGCTCGAAGAAGGGTTCGCGCGCGCCCAGTACACGGTCGATGTGGCGATCGATGGCGAAGAGGGGCTGGAGTTCGCCCGCAGCGCCAGCTACGACGTGATCGTGCTCGATGTCATGTTGCCGAAGATCGACGGCTACGACGTCTGCCGCCGCCTGCGCGCTGAGGGCCGTCGCACACCAATCCTGATGCTGACGGCGCGCGACGCGGTCGGTGATCGTATCCTCGGCCTGGATTCGGGTGCCGACGACTATCTGGTGAAGCCGTTCGCGTTTGGTGAACTACTGGCCAGGCTCCGCGCGTTGTTGCGCCGCGATTCCCCGTCCAAGGAGGGCGTGTTGCGGCTGGCCGAGCTGTTGCTTGATCCGGCAGCCCAACGTGTCACCTGGGCCGAGCAGCCGGTCGAACTGACGGCGCGGGAGTACCGCATTCTGGAGGCGCTGATGCGGCACCCCGGCTGGGTCATGAGCCGCGAAGCGATCCTGGAGAGCATCTGGGGCTTCGACTTCCCGGACACGTCGAACGTCATTGAGGTGTACGTGGGGCGAATCCGCCGGAAACTCGCCGATCTGGGAGCGCCGCCGCTGATCCAGACGGTGCGCGGGGCCGGCTACCGCCTCCAGGAGTCCGTTTCGTGACGACTCTCGCGCGCCGGCTGGGTACCCGAACGCGCCTGACGCTCTGGTACGTGGCGCTGCTGGCCGGGACACTCGCCGGC
>JBBQBU010000347.1:0-6554 GCA_038318015.1 Chloroflexota bacterium
GGCGCGTCCCAGATATCCTCGGCCAGGAAGCGCGTCTTCGGGTTTGCGACCATCTTGCGACTCCCTGGCCCTGAATGGTGCTGGCTGCGCGACACCGTGACCTCGCTAGAGCGTACCATGCGTGTGGCCCGTCGTATGCCCCGTACGGACCACCGCCGGACCTGGCGAACTTCGCGCCGGCCGTCGTCATTGCGGGCGTGCACGTCTCGCCCGAGCCGCACGATGCCGACCTGCCGTTTCGGGATACCGTGAAGATCGTGGCGCTGTCAGCCGATGACTTCCGCTGGCGGCTGGCCGGCGTGCAGCCCGTCCCCGACGGCGACACCGACCTGACGGCGATCCGCGCGGCGCTGCTGACGATCATCGAGCGGCACGGGCGGGCGCACACGCGGGCGGCAGCGCCGCTGCTGGGGTTTGACCTGGGAGATGGCGCGGTTGCCACCACCTACTCGCACGACAGCCACAACCTGACGACCATCGGCACCAGCCACACGGCGATGGCCCTGGCCGCCAACGCGGTGATTGCGGCAGCCGGCGGCATCGCGGTCGTCCACAACGGCGCGGTGACGGCGTTGCTGAAGCTACCGGTCGGCGGCCTGATGTCGGATCGGCCGGTCTCAGACGTGGTGGCCGGGGCGAAGGCGGTGCGGTCGGCCCTGCACGCCTGGGACTACCGCCACGCCAACGCCTTCATGAGCGTATCCACGCTGTCGCTGCCGGTCAGCCCGTCCTTGAAACTGACCGACCAGGGCCTCGTCAACGTCGATCAGCGCGCCTGGGCCGACGCGGTGGCCTCGCACCTCTGACGCCGGCCCATCTCGTCGGACTTTTGGAGCTTGGGTTGCTTTCGGAATTGGTCAGCTAACTTGCGGATGACAGCCGCCGACGCTGCAAGTACGGACTGTTCTTGAATGCCGCCCCCGCATTGAGCAGTTCGATCGTGGCTGCGTCAACCTTGATATAGGTCACGCCCGCAGCGCTCCGATCAGTCGCCTTCTCCAATGCCGCTTCTCGAATAAACTGCGACAACGGTTGATGATGCCGGCGCGCCGCTTCGTTCACGGCACGAAACTCTTCGGGCTTGAAGCCGACCGAGACGACGGAGCGCCGCCCACGAGAAGCGCGCTGTGCCTCTCCGGCCTCGAAGTCCCATGCATGCTCATCCTGTAGCAGTTCCTCGTCTGACATTCGTGTTCCCCTGCGTGAAGATTCGCCTCATCGTTAGCGCATCGCCCTGTCGAGGCGCGTAGCCTCCGAATCCTTGCATGGCCACGCGGTGATGGGGCGCCAGAGGTAACGATCATGCGTCGCCTCGACTGGGGCGGCAATACACATGCCACCCCAGTCGCGCCCAATCACCAGATACAAACCGCGCCGCTCCTTCCTGTTCGGAAAAGCGACAAACTCCTCGTCAAGCAGTTGATCCAATTGCTCGGGCCGAATGCCGTGGGCCGCCAGTTTCGCCTCATTCACATCGTCGAAGAGGAAGGCGCGAATCTGAACCATGGCCCCGCCATCTGCGCTGATGCCCGTCATGAGAGTGTACAATGTAGTGGATTCCACTACAAGCAAGCGGCGCGGCCAATTGATGCACATTCATTGGTCCGCCACCGACGTGGAGAGGAGAGAATATGGCCCGCTCAGATATCGACTGGGTACTCGCCGGGGTACTTGATGACATCTCTGGGCTCAAGACAAGATTAGGCCTCACCGTCTTTTCCGGGGGATTCGCCATCTCGGGCATGGTGGTACCCGAAGAGGTCTATTTTCGGACGGTTGGCCTCGATTCCGTCGCGGATGACGTGGCCGATCCAGGCAAGGCAACGTTTTCTGAGGCAACTGGCCTCGAAAATGAGTTGGCGCGTGATGATATCGTGCCATCGGCACGTGTGCGAGTTGAAATGAGGGAGGATCTAGAGCGAGCATTCATCACGATGGTTGACGTCACTATCTTCGGCGCCGGCCCGACACCGCTCAAGGCACCGGCCTGGCGCGGTCGATTGAGTCAGGTGAGTGGGTGGACTTTCGGTACCTACGAAGCTGCCGAGGTCACCTCCTGAGGACCGCACCTGACAGATCGTCCGCGTAGGCGACACGCTGAGCCGCCGGGCACGGCTGCGATACACTACTTGGCTGGGAAGACAGCCGGGAGATGATGCGCGTGGCCGATACACTGTCCAGCTTTTACGTGATGCTCGAGCCCCAGGAGGGCGGCACCTACGACGACATCCTCAAGGTGGCCCAGAAGACCGAAGCGCTCGGGTTCGGCGGGCTGTTCCGCTCCGACCACTACCACCCGATGAACGTGCCGCTGGAGTCTGACTCGTCGGATGCCTGGGCCGTCCTGGCGGGGCTTGCCCGCGACACCAAGCGCATCCGTCTCGGCACGATGATTAGCCCGATGACGTTCCGCTACCCCGGCGAGTTCGCCAAGCAGGTCGCCACCATCGACCAGATGAGCGGCGGGCGCATCGAAGCCGGCATGGGCGGCGGCTGGTTCGAGAAGGAGCACGTCGCGTACGGGCTGCCGTTCCCGGACGCGAAGGGCCGCATGGACATCCTCGAAGACTCGCTGGAGATCTGCACGCGCCTCTGGTCGGATGGCGTTGGCCACACCTATGAAGGCCGCGTGTTCAGCATCAAGGACGCGCCCGGCTACCCGAAGCCGATCCAGCGCCCGCGCGTGCCCATCGTCATTGGCGGCGGCGGCGCGAAGCGGACGCCCCGGCTCGCCGCGCAGTTCGGCGACGAGTTCAACGTGTTTGGCGGCATCAACACGTTCAACACGCGCAAGGCTCGCCTGCTGGAAGCCTGCGCCGCCATCGGCCGCGACCCGTCCACCATCAAGCTGACGATGGCCGGCTGCACCGTCGTGGGCACCGACATGGACGACGTGCGCCGCCGGGCACAGATTCGCCTCGACCACAACAACCAGAAGGACAACGTGGACGAGTGGATCGCCAGCATGCGCGGCGACGGCTGGCTCGTCGGCACGGTCGATCAGGTGGCCGAGCAGGTCAACGAATTGAAGGCGGCGGGTGCCGAGCGCATCTACTTCCAGATCGTGCCGGTGGACGACCACGGCATGCTGGAAATCATCGCCAACGACCTGGCCCCGAAGGTCACATAACGGCACCCATTGCTCCCCTCTCCCGCTTGCAGGAGAGGGGTTGGGGGTGAGGGATTCGGCCCCTCGGCTGGCCCATACTGCGCGAAGGCGGGCGTCCACCCTATGGACGCCCGCCGGTAACACGAGGGGGCGCGATGGCGCGGCGGCTCTCGATCACGGTTGATCTGGCAGGCGGTAGCGCGGCACGAAGCGAGACATTCGGCGCTGTCCAGGCCGCCGACGAGGCCGGCGTCGAAACCGTCTTCGTCACCGAGGCGTGGGGCCGCGAGGCGTTCGGGCCGCTGGCGATCCTGGCCGACCGCACGTCGCGGGTCACGCTCGGCACCGGCATCGTCAACGTCTTCTCTCGGACGCCGGCCGCGCTGGCGCAGCATTTCGCCACGCTGGACGAGTTGTCCAGCGGGCGAGCCATCGCCGGGCTGGGAACCAGCGGCAAATTGGTCATCGAACAGTTCCACGGGCTGCCGTTTGAGCGCCCGGCGACGCGCCTGCGCGAGACCATCCAGATCCTGCGCCTGCTGATCGCCGGCCAGCCCCTCCGCTTTGACGGGCAGGTGTTCCAGTTCGAGCGCGGCTTCACCTTGCGCTTCGCGCCCGTTCGGCCCGCCATCTCCATCTATCTCGCGTCGTTCCGGCCAGCCGGGCTGCGCCTCGTGGCCGCGCTTGCCGACGGCTGGTTGCCCATGATGATCCCGCTGGAGCGCCTGGCCGGTGAGGTCGAGCGGCTGCGCGGGATGATCGAGGCAGCCGGGCGCGACCGGGCCAGTGTCGTCGCAAAGTCGCCCGGCGTGGTCATCGTGACGACAGACGTGCCGGCCGCGCGGCTGGCCGAGAAGCGCAAACTGGCCTACTACGTGGCCCGCATGGGCGTCTACTACGCAACGCACCTGACGGACATGGGACGTGGGGCTGAGGTCGAGGCGATCCGGCAAGCCTGGGAGCGTGGCGGATCGACGGCTGCCGCCGCTGCCGTCTCCGATGATCTCGCGGGGGCGTTCGCACGCATCGTGACGCCGGACCAACTTGACGACGCGGTAGCCCGACTGGATGAGCAGTCGACGGCCGGGGTTGACCTGCACCAGATCACCCTGGCGGGCATCGCGGACCACGCCGAGCAGCGGCGCATCTTCGAGCACCTGATCGGCTCATAGCGCGATCACGTGCGGAGCAGACGAGCATTCGCTGCCGATACAGCCCGCGCAAATCAGGGGCGACGGTCGGCGCGCTTCTGGTAGCATCCCCGCACCATGCAGGGGATTCTCGACACCGCCCGCGGCGCCTTCACGCTGCTCTTGATGCTGATTATCGGCTGGACACTCGTGTTCATCGTCGGCAACATCGTCGAGCGGAAGGTGCGCCGCGCCCGCCCCGGCGACCGGACGCTCTTCCAGTCGTTCGCCTGGATCTGGGACAATGCCAACCTGATCGGCATCCCCACACTGGTGGTGGGCAGCGCGTACATGATCTGGGCCATCTACTACGGCCCGGGCATCGGCGGCCCGTCAATGCTGATCCTGCTGCTGATGAGTGCCGCCGCGCTCCTGATCGGGTTTGCGCCCGCCTTGCGCCGGCGCTGACACCCCGTCGTCGGATGACACGGCCCGTCATGGCCTCCGCGCGTCCAGGCGCCCGCGCTGCCATGTTGAAGGTGTCCACGTGACCGCCGGCTCGTTGACGGCCACACCCTCACACACAGCAGCGGTCGGACGTTGGCCCGCCCGCGTTGCCCGCCGAGCCGTGAACGCCGCACGCGCGCACCCGGACCTTGTGGTGCTGACGGTGCTCATCGTGGTGGCCGTGCTGGCGCGCGGGGTGCTCCTGACGCGCGCGCCGCTGTTCCTGCGCCGCGACAGCGTGGCCTACTTCCAGGTCGGTTGGGAGTTCGCGAACGGCCTGGGGTTCGACCTGCCGCTTCGACGGACGCCGCTGTACCCGCTGTTCGTGGCCGGCGTCGTCTGGCTGCTAGGCGAAGACTTGCGCGGGCTCGCACTGGCGCAGCATCTGTTGGGCGTCGGCACCGTAGTAGCGACGTACTTCCTGGGCCGGGCGATGTTCGGGCGGGCGGCCGGCGCGCTGGCCGGGCTGCTGGTGGCCGTCTCCGCACCGCTCCTGATCTACGAACACTACATCCTGGCGGAGCCGCTGTTCATCCCGCTCCTCATCCTGGGCCTGCTGCTGGTGGTCCTCGCGATGCAGCGCGGCAGCGGGCGGCTCTACCTGACCAGCGGCATCATCCTGGCGCTGGCGGCGCTGTCGCGGCCCATCGGGCAGGCGCTGTTGCCGATTGCGCCAATGGCGATCCTGGCGCACCACTGGGCCGGCCGGGGCACCGCCCGCTCCACGCTCCGGGCGGCCGTCGTACCGTCCGTGCTGGTGCTGCTCGGGTTCGCCATCATCCTGGTGCCCTGGAGCGTTCGCAACTCGCTGACGACCGGGCGGGTGGACGGCGCGGGCGCGATGGGCCAGAGCCTCATCGGGCGCATCGTGCGGCACGACGAGGGGTTCGAGCTACCGAAGTCGGACAGCCCCAGTCCGCACGCCGACCCGCGCAAGACGGAAATCCGCAGCCTGATCCTGACGCAGATGAACCGCGACGCCCGCCCGAGCGCCATCAACCACCGCATCCGCAACGTCTTTGGGCTGACCGAGCCTGAGGCCGACGCGGCCATGCGCGAGGTCGCCATCGAGATTTTCACCAGCCAGCCGGGCCGCTATGTCGAGGGGACGCTGGCGAAGTTCCGCCGGCTACTGGTGGGCGAGGACGAGCGGCTGCGTGTGCACTGGGCGACGCGCAAGGACGGCGAGCTGCGCGACTCGTGGACCGGTGAGGAGTCGATCGCGCATCTGTACAGCCAGCCCAGTGTGGTGCAGGAACGGGAGTACGCGAACGCCGAGGCGGTGACGCGTATCTTCCAGCCGTACCTGTGGGGCTGGCTGCTGATGCCGCTGGTGCTGCTGGGGGTCGGCTGGGGGCTGGTACGGGGGCCGCGCGGCCCGACGGTCCTCTTGGTGCTGACGATCCTGGCGCTGGTCTTCCCGAGCGCGGCGCTGGTGGGGTACGTGCCGCGCTACCGCTACCCGGTCGATCCGCTGTTGCTGGCGCTGGCGGCTGGTGGGCTGGTGGCGGTGGTCATGCTGGTGCGCCTGGGCGTGGCGCGATTTGGTGGCCGCCGCGCCGTGCGCCCCTGAGCGGCGAAAGGATCACCTATTGCCCGACCGGTCCCTCGCAGCGCTTGGCCTCCGCGCCCGCCAGACGCGCGGCGACGCTGCAATGGCGGCCCGGCTGGTCCGCGAGTTGCCGGGCTTGCTCCGTCGTGGCCTCACGTTCGAGACGGCGACGGCTCGGGTGCAAAACTGGCTGGCGCATCGGGAGGACCGCTTCCTGGCGAACGCGCGGCGGTTCATCTTCGAGCACCCGCCGAGT
>JBBQBU010000348.1:0-6430 GCA_038318015.1 Chloroflexota bacterium
TCGGCCAGCAAGTCGCGGGTGTCGATGGACGCCGGCACCTCGGCCCAGATGAAGAGGCCGCCGGCCGCCTTCGTCCAGGTGCATTCGGTCGGGAAATGCTCATCCATCGCCCGCAGCATCACGTCGCGGCGCTCGCGATAGACCGCGCGAATCCGCTCGATGTGCGCGTCCAGGAAGTCCGGCTGGCGGCAGACCTCGTAGGTTGCCATCTGCGTGCCCGTCGAAGTGTGTAGGTCGGCTGGCTGCTTGCCGAAGACCATCTCGTCGTACATCTCCGGCGGGCAGGCCATCCAGCCCAGCCGGAACCCCGGTGCCAGGATTTTCGAGAAGGTGCCCAGGTAGATGACGCCCTCTGGCCACAGCGAGCGCAGGCTCGGGAGCGCCTCGCCCTCAAAGCGCAACTCGCCGTATGGGTCGTCCTCAACGACCGGAATGCCGTGCTTCTGAGCCGCCTCGATCAGCAGTTTCCGGCGCTCCAGGTTCATCGTCCGGCCACTCGGATTCTGGAAGTTCGGCAGCGCATAGATAAACTTGACCGGGTTGCTGCTCAGGATGGCGTCGAGTTGGTCGCTACGCATGCCGTCGTCGTCCATCGGCACGATGACGTACTCGGCCTGGTAAGCGTCAAACGCCTGGATGGCCCCCATGTAGCTGGGGTTCTCCATGCAGACCGCGTCGCCGGGGTTCAGAAACACCTTGCCGATCAGGTCAAGCCCTTGCTGCGAGCCGTTGGTGATGAGCACCTGATCCGGGTCGGCCGGGATGCCCATGCCGGTCATGCGCGTAGCCAGGAACTCGCGCAGCGGACGGAACCCCTCGGACGGGCCATACTGAAGCGCGGCGCTGCCATTCGTCTCCAGTACCCATTCGAACGCCCGCCGGTACTCGTCAATCGGGAACAGCTCAGGAGCGGGCAGGCCGCCAGCCAGCGAGATGATCTCGGGCCGGGCCGTCAGCTTGAGCAACTCCCGAATGTCCGATGCTTTCATCCGACTGGTGCGGTCGGCGAACTTCTTCGGCCAGGAGACGGACATTGGAAAGCTCCGTTTCGCGTGCGCGTCGTGGGCGCGGATTGAACGAAGGTGCGCGGAAGCGGAACACGCCAGCATGCGGCGCGCTCACAGGTTGACCGGAAGGATATCAGACCAGCCAGGAGCCAGGAGCCAGGATTCTCGGGGACGGGATCGGGCAGCAGGAGCGATTGGTAGCAGCCGGGATCGGGTGCGATGCGGTCGGGCGCGATAGATCGCGCCCCTATGGCCAGCCACTCACGGTCCGACGTTCACTGTCTCGCCCCGTGCTACTCACCCCACTACTTACGCGTCATCACGTACACGCCGTCCCAGTCCACCGACGGCGGGTCGCGCATCAATTCCTCGCAGCGCAGCAGATAGACGGCGCTCGGCCCGTCGTCAGGGCTCATCCGCAGCGCCTCCTGGAACTTGGCAGCCGCTCCCAGCCAGTCGCGGTCGCGGTACAGCACGATGCCCTCGTCGTAGGCGCGCAGGGCCGGGCCGGCGTGAATGCCGGGGGCCTCAGCGTCCAGGATCTCGTAGACCTCGACCGGTTCGCGTTTGCCCTTCACCGCCACAAGGTCCAGGAAGCGCTGGTGGAACGCCCCGCCCGTCGCCCCAAGCGTCGCCTTACTGACGATCAGCGTCGTGCCGTACTCCTTATTCAGCCCCTCCAGGCGAGAGGCAAGATTCACGGCGTCGCCCAACACGGTGTAGTCGAAGCGGCTGTTCGACCCCATGTTGCCCACTTTCATGATGCCCGTGTTGATGCCGATGCCCATTGCCAACGGCGGGCGGCCCTCGTCGGCCCAGCGGGCATTAAGCTGCTCCAGCGCCGTCACCATTTCCAGCGCGGCGCGGCAGGCCAGGGCCGCATGGTCCGGCTGATGCTGCGGCGCGCCCCAGAACGCCATGATCGCATCGCCCATGTACTTATCAATCGTGCCCTCGTACTTGAAAATCACGTCCGACATGACCGTCAGATACTCGTTGAGCAGGTGCACCAGCGTCTCCGGGTCGAGCGACTCCGAGAACGTGGTGAAGCCGCGCAAGTCCGAAAACATCACTGTCATCTCGCGCTGGTCGCCGCCCAACTTCAAACTGTCAGGGTCGCGCGTGACGTGCGCCACGACTGACGGCGACAGGTACTGGCCGAGGACGCCGCGCAACGCCCGACTCTGCCCCTGCTCGAAGATGACTCGATAAAACACCACCGCCGTGTAGGACAGGAAGAGCGCCAACGGCGGGTACACCATATTCAGAACCATGTGCGCGTCGAAGTAGTAGGACGCGGCCACCACGTAGACCGCCAGCGCCAGCAGCGAGCAAAATGCGGCGACGATCATCGGCAGGCCCAGCAGCGACAGGCCCGCGACGATGCTCATGGCGAAAATCATGACGACGGTCATCCAGGGCGGCGCGTCGCGGATGAAGTCGCCCTTCAGGATCGTTTCGATGGCGTTCGCGTGGATCTCGACGCCGTCCATCTTGCCGATGACCGACGTTGGGGTCCAATAATCGTCGGCGAACCCGGTGGCCGTCAGCCCGATCAGCACCAGCTTCTGGCGGAACGTCTCGGGCGGCACGCGACCGTTCAGCACATCCACGAACGACACAACCGGAAAGGCCGGCTGCGCGCTTTTGTGCGGGCCGCCAGCGTAGTTGACCGTCAAGTTGCCGCGTCCGTCAATCGGAATCTGCCGGCCGGCCAGCGGGATCATGTTATCGATGATCGGGCCGTCCCACGGTTCGGGGCGGCGCAGGAACCGCGCGACGGCCATCAGCGACAGAGACGGGTACGGCTCGCCGTTCACGTCCACTACCATCGGGACGCGCCGCACCGTGCCGTCCGAGTCTGGGTCTTGCACCGCCGTCCCGACGCCGCTGCCGGCTGCCTTCAGCGGCTCGCTCGGCTCGACCATCTCCGTGAACGCCTGCCACTGCACTCGCTGGCTGCGATACCGCGTCCGCAGGTCGCCAATCGACGGCTGCACCACAAACGTCGCCCGCCCGGCAGCCTCATCAAACGCGGCGGCCAGGTCGCCCTCATCCTCGGTGGGCACGTCGAAGAGGATGTCGAAGACGATGGTGCGCGCCCGCGCCTCAGCGAGCTTGCGAACGACCTCGGCGTGCAGACTGCGCGGCCAGCCGAAGAAGCGTCCATACGGCCGCAGCTCAACGATGCTCTTGTCGTCGATGGCCACTAGCACGACGAACTGCGACAGTTCCGGCGATTCCTGCCGAGGATAGAAGAAGAGGGCGTCCGTGGCCCGCCACTGGCTGCCCTCGAGAATGTCGCGCCGCAGAAACCCCACGGACAACGCCGAAGCGACACAAAACACGAGCGCCGCCGTGATGAGCAAGCGGCGTCGCTGACGACGGGTCACGTTGCCGCCTCCATCTGTCGCCGCACTAGCCTCGCCGACACCATCTGCACGAATGCCCCCGGGCAGCCCCTCACAGACGACATGGCGCAGCCGGATCGTGGCCGAGCAATTCGAGAAGTTCGCACGGCGGCCCAGGACTCACGGAAATTGTAGAGCGGTCCCGCCAAACGGTCAAGCACAGCGCGCCGTCACAGCAGCACCATCCGACGCCAATCAGTAACGCAAACGCCACACTCATAGGAGCGATGCAGCCCGAAAAGACTAGACAGGCTCGCACGCCTGGTTGTGAAACAGTTTCCATGGCCGAATGGACATCGCATTTGTCCGTTCGGCCACTGCAATCGTGCGCCTCAAAGGCACATACTCGACCCGCAGCCACACATAAGTCGCGTATCACGGGGAAGCGAACGCGACGCCACGGCCCCAAGAGCCGGGAATCTGCCGCATTGGCGCGCAATGAACGCGACGCCGAGGCAGCAGCGGGCTACGGGCGAACTGGCAGGGAGTGTGGGCATTTTGTCGCGTTTTTGCATGGATGCACGCAGGCATTCGCGCCAACAGGACGGTCGGCGGTGATCGGGAGGAACACGCGTGAGTTTTCATATGCGTTTCGGGCTTAGCCGTCCACGATGGTGGCAGATCCTCGGCTTCATTGCCGTCTCGAGCCTTGCCGCGCTCCGTGCTACTAGTGTTCAGGCCGATCCGACCATCATCACGTTCGAGAGTCCGACCTATACCACTGGCTCTATCAACAACCAGGACGGCTGGGTTTTCACGGGGCCGTTCGACGTTGCAGTCGTGGCCCAGGCGACGTACCCAACGTTCCAGGCGCAGTCGCTGCGCATGTCGAACGCCTCCACCAGCGGCTCATTTGGCAACATGCCGTTCAGCAAGTCGATCCCGAACGATGCTGGCGAGACCGGCGTGCCGACCGGCGGCCAGTCCGGCGGAACCCGCCAGAGCTCGTTCGAGGCTGAGTTCTCCTTTGCCTCCACCGTCCCAGGTGCCGAGCAGCCGGGTCTCCGCATCACCGTCTCGCCAGACCGTGGCGACGGTGCTCGGATGGCATTCGCGGCGATCCGCGACACCGCTACGGGCCTGGCCGTTGACCTCTTCCCCTATGACCCGACGGACCCGGATCCGGACGCATGTGCACGCTTCCAGCCTGCGGTTGAGATCGCCGGTTCGCTCGACCGCACCGTCCCGCACAAGCTGAAATTCAAGATGCGATTTGTGGACGGCCCACGCAACGATGTTGTGCAGATCTTCGTGGACGATGTCCTGAAGGCGACCACGCCGTCCTGGGAAGACTATTTCCGCGAGTGTGCCGCGGAGATCACCAACAACGGCGGCGTCTCGACCTCACGAACGGTGGACTCGCTGCTCTTCCGCTTCAGCGGAACGGCCGTACCTGCAACGAACGGCAACGGCTTCTTCATCGACAACATGTCGTTGAACTCCGGGCCGGCTGCTGCCGTCTCGACGGTCTTCGTCCGCACGGACGGCAGCGATACCGCCTGTGACGGCACCGTGAATGTCTCCCTGGCGTCAGCGCCCGCAGGCCAGTGTGCCTTCCTGTCGCTCCCTCGTGCCGTGAGCGGCGTGAACTCTGGCGGCACCGTCAACGTGGCGGCCGGCACCTACACCGCCACGGCCATCACGGTGATCGACAAGCCCGTCACCATTATCGGCGACGGCAAGGCCACGACGATCATCGACGGCAACGCCACGGTGGCTACCGGCCTCTACTCGAACACGAGCATCTCCAACCTGACCGTCAAGAAGCTGAAGCTCACAAACTTCACCCTCGATGGCGTCATGATGGAGGGCAACAGCGCCCTCTCGGACATCCTGTTCGAGGATTTTGAGACGAGCAGCAACGGGCGATACGGCTTCTACATCACCCCCCACGCCGGCCAGACGGTCAACAACTTCACGTTCCGGCGCGTCACAGCCTCGACCAACGCAGGCCCTGGTGGGCGCGGCATCTGGATGATCAACGGCACGAAGACAAACGTCACCATCGAGGACGGCGTCTTCAACGGCAACGCCCTCGTCGGCATCGATCTCAGCGAAGGCTCGGTCGCCAACGCCATCATCACCGGCAATACGGTCAGCGGCAACGGTGACTCCGGCATCGGTGTCCTCGGGCCAAAGACCGCCATGTCCCTCAAGAACAATACGATCACGAACAACGGTCGCTTCGGCATCGAGATCAAGAACCCGGACGGCCTGACCTCTGGCACCCCGACGTTGATCGTCGAAGAGAACACCGTGACCGGACCGAACGGCGTTGGGACCGACGACCGTGACTATGCGGGCATCATCGTGATGCGGCGCAGCCCAGGCGCAGGTAACGCCGATCAGCCAGCAGGCGTCTTGATCCGCAACAACGAGGTGTCGAACTTCAAGCGGACCTCGGGATCCCCCAGCGACGGCATCGGGATCGTCGTTGAAGGTTCCAACATGCTGGTCACCAACAACACCGTTGATGGCAACAATGTCGGCGTACAAGTGCAAGCCGGCAACACCCTTCCCTGCACCGGCGGTCCGTCCCTCGCACGAACACCGACCGGCTGTACAATTGGCAGCTTCTTTGATCGTGGCAACGCCTCGTCGTACAGCGGAGTCGTCGAGTTGAACGACCTTCGCGAGACGAACAACATCGGCCTACGCGCGGTCGGCAGCGTCACCGCCAACTCCGACGTGACGCGCAACTGGTGGGGCGCATCCTCTGGCCCCGTCAACGCAAGCAACCCGACTGGCACGGGCTCAGAGGCCGCCGTGGCCAACGGCGCAACCATCGACTTCACGCCGTTCCTCGGGCACGGTACCGACACGAACACCCCGGTGGTCATCGGCTTTCAGCCAGACCTCACGCCATTGAGCATCGCTCACGTCCGCCTGAACGGCAACGACCTGGAGTGCGACGGCTCTTCCGACGTGGACTTCAACGCCAGCTTGCTGGGTGCCTGCGCAGTCCTCACGATCCACCAGGGGGCAGTGAACGTCACGTCGCCGGGCATCGTC